>JAZTWJ010000055.1:0-17628 GCA_045635785.1 Candidatus Flemingiibacterium sp. | reverse complement strand
GCTTCCGGTGCCACACAAATGCTGATTGACTGCTATCAAGTGGATGCGGTGATCAACTTTGGTGTGTGCGGCACATTGACGAAGGATGTCGGCGTGCTTGACAGCGTGCTGGTTCGCGGCGTGGTGCATTATGATTTCGACCTCAGCCCAATCTATGACTTGAAGGCGGGACAGTATCCCAAAAATGAGCTTGTTCTTTCTGCCGAAAATGATCTGTTCGCGCTGGCAAAGGCGGTTGCACCCAATATGCCTTGCGTAATTTGTGCTTCAGCGGATAAATTCGTGGAAAACGCGGAGGAAAAGAAGCGACTGAACGAGACCTTTGGAGCATCGGTCTGCGAGATGGAATGCGCGGGAGTCCTGCTCACCTGCATGAACAACGACATTCCTTGTCTGATTATTAAAGCCGTCTCGGACGGCGAGGGCGGCGCAGAGCAGTTCGCCCAAATGGTGACAACAGCCAGCCGCTGTTATATTGAGCTTGTATATGCGCTGATCGACCGCATATAATTGCTTGCATTTTTGCAAACGCACAAGACGAGGAGCAAGTATGAAGCGCGTTTTGATCATAGGAAACACCGGAAGCGGAAAGACCACCTTCGCCAAAAAGCTTGCCGACGTGACTGCTCTGCCACTGATTCATCTGGATAAACTTTTTTGGCACGGAACATGGGAACAGAAAAGCCGTGCAGAATTCGATGAAATTCTGCAGAACGAGCTTGAAAAAGAACGGTGGATCATGGACGGAAACTACAACCGCACCATTTCGCACCGTGCAAAATATTGTGATACCATCATTTTCTTCGACCTTCCTACCGTTCATTGCCTTATCGGGATTACCAAAAGGATCTTCGAAAGCTACGGCAAAACAAGGGAGGATATGGGCGGAAACTGTCCCGAAAAATTTGATATGCACAAGCTTGCGCTATATAGAAATACCATCCGTTTCCGCAGAGAGCATCGAGACGAGTATCTGCAGTTTCTTGCATCGCTTGAAAATGTCAACGTTGTGATTTTCAAAAGACGTAAGGATGCGGAAATATTCTTGACGTCGGTGCCTGCATGGAGATGACAGAGATGAAATTGCCGGATCCCATTCAATCCCTGGTTTGTGGGCTTGATTTCAAAACAGATACGCTCGGCAGAAGCGAGGATGAGATCTATCTTTTTGAAGATCAATATGTGCTCAAATGCTCGTCGAACATCGAAAGATTGAGGCGTGAATATCAGCGCTGTCTGTGGCTTGAAAACAAGCTTCCCGTACCGAGGGCGCTGTGTTTTCTGGCAGATGACAATAAGGCATACTTTCTTCGCACCATGCTTTCGGGCAAGCCTCTTTGTGACAGCGAATATTTGACCAATCCCGAACTTGCAGTACGGCTGCTTGCAAAGGCGTTTTTGATGCTGCAGGCGGTTGATGCCGAGGATTGCCCCTTTTCCAGCGAAGAAAACGAAGGCGACGATTTTGTTCACGGCGATCTCTGTCTGCCGAATATTTTAATAAAGGATAACGGAATCGTCGGCTTTATTGACATCGGAAACTGCGGACGCGGGGACAAATATTTTGATATTTCGTGGGCGGTGTGGAGTCTTGGCTACAACCTGGGAACAAACAAGTACACAAAGCTGTTTCTTGATGCGATCCGTTGCTCATTCTCCATGGAGAAATACGAAAAATATGTGCTCGATCTCATAGATCACCCCGAAAATCGAAAGAAGTATGAAGCATACATCCCAAGCGAATATCGGTGAAAAGATTGGATGAAAATGAATAAGAAACTATATCTTATAGGCGGAACGATGGGTGTTGGTAAGACAACCACCTGTCAGATTCTCAAAACGAAGCTTGAGTGCTGTGCCTTTCTTGACGGCGATTGGTGTTGGGACATGCATCCCTTTGTGGTGAACGAAGAAACAAAAGCAATGGTGCTTGACAACATTTGCTATCTACTGAATAATTTTATAAACTGCTCCGTTTACAAAAATATCGTTTTCTGTTGGGTGATGCATGATCGGGCGATTATCGACTCGATAGTCAAAAGGCTGAATGCTGACGACTTGGATATCATCCCGATCTCGCTTGTCGCAAACGAAAAAGCGCTCACAGAAAGACTGCAAAAGGATGTAGCCGACGGCAAACGTCAAAGCGATGTGATCGAGCGAAGCATCGCGCGGATCCCGATGTATGAAATGCTGAACACCGTCAAAATAGATGTGTCGGATATTTCAGCCGAAGAAGCCGCCTGCAAGATCAGCAAGCTCTGAATTCGACAGAAATACGGTCTGATGACCGTAACGGTTGAAAATGACATTTTTATCAACTCAATAAAATTAGCCTGCTATTAAAAATCAATAGCAGGCTTTCTGTTTTCGTTAGTAATTATCCGATCACGTGGTCGCAATAAGCACAGCGGCATTCACCTTCCACGATTTTGGTGAGATTTGGAAGTGTATTCTCATGATTGGTGATACAGCGCGAATTGGTACAAATGGGCGTTTTTGCAATCGGATAGGCAGGTGCTCTGCCGCGTCTTTCCGCTTCCATCATCCGTGCAACCAATGCCATACGGATATACATACCGTTCTCCGCCTGTTCGAAATAAACACAGCGAGGATCATCGTCTAACTCCGGTGCAATTTCATCTACCTTCGGAAGCGGATGCAGAACCGCAAGATCGGGCTTGGCAAGCTCCATTTTATCCGACGTAAGCTGATAAATACCCGCCTGAATCTCGTATTCCTCCTTCGATTTGAATCTCTCACGCTGAATGCGTGTCATGTAAAGAATATCAAGCTCCCCAATGCACTCCTCCAGCGTGGAGACCTCGCGGATCTCACAGCCGTGGGCGATCAGCTCCTTGGTCACATATTCCGGCAGACGCAACTCGGGCGTCGAAATCAGCACAAAGCGATTATTTTCAAAGCGCATCAGCGCGCGTAGCAGCGAGTGCACCGTTCTGCCGTTGAGCAGATCACCGCAACAGCCGATGGTAAGTCCCTCACAGCTTCCCTTCAGCTCGGAAATGGTCATCAGATCGGTGAGCGTTTGGGTGGGGTGCAGATGACCGCCGTCGCCCGCATTGATAACGGGCACATGGCTGTAGAGCGACGAGGCAAACGCCGCGCCCTCAACCGGATGACGAATGACAAGAATATCCGCATATCCGCTGACGACCTTTACCGTATCGCGAAGCGTTTCGCCCTTTGCAACGGAGCTGGAGCCGGGATCGGAGAAGCCGATCACCTTGCCGCCAAGCCGCATCATTGCGGTCTGAAATGACATCTGAGTACGCGTGGACGGCTCATAAAAAAGGGTTGCCATAATGCGTCCCTTGCACACATCGCGATACTGGGCGGGATTCTTTTTCATACGCATAGCAAGCTTGTTCAAATTCTCCCAGCTTTCCAGCGGCATATCGTTAAAGTCGATCAGGTTCAAAGTATCCATTATTTTTCGGTGCCTTTCTTTTGTAATGATGTTGGCTTTGCGGGTAATAAACGCAGGTGCCGGATGATAGCCCGCGCAGTACGAAGCGGATAGAAATTATAAAAAGAATATTTTGCGATTTTTCGGTAAATGGGATAACGGTGTCCCGCAATGCACCGATAATTCGACGCACTGCCGTTTATGGGCGGTCGCGCAAGCACTCTTGGATTTGCCGTTACGATCTCCGCACTGCGGCGGATCCAAATCACCGTGGTTTGCGCGCAAAGGAGCAAGCGGCTTGGCTCAAAGGTTGGAAGTCCGCCTCCGCAGGAAAGGATCGTCAGCTTCCCGTCCGCGCTCTCAATACACGCACGGAGAAGCTCATATTCGATGCGGCGGAAGCCTTCCTCTCCCCTTTCCGCAAAAAGGGCGGGGATATCACCGTATTTGACGCGGATCTCCGTATCTATATCAATAAAGCGCGCGCCCAGCGTTCGGGCAAGCGCTCTGCCGACGGACGTTTTTCCGCATCCTGTCATACCAATAATTGAAAGGATGTTGTTCTGTATCGTTTCCATAATCGTAAGATCAGCGCATACGCATATATTCATCGCTGAGAATGGCACAGCATCCGATGTCCTGATAGGTACCCTTGACATACAGACTACTGCGACGGATACCTTCAAATTTCATGCCGCACTTTTCCATTACGCGGCGGCTGGCATCGTTTCCGTCGATATATCTGGCTTCCATCCGATGCACGTTCAGCTCCATAAAGCCAAACTCCATCACACGGCGTACCGCCTCGGCGGCGATCCCCTTTCCCCAATAATCGGGATGGAGAACATAGCCGATTTCAGCGCAGTTGTTATGAAAATCGAGGGTGGTGAATCCACAGGTACCGATCATTTTTTTGGTTTGATTATCCACCACAGCCCAGTCGTAAAAATCCCCCACGCGATAACGCCCTTGAATATAGCGAAGATAGTCATGGGTGACATCGGCGCTTTTGTGGGGTTCCCAAAGAAGATAGGTCGTCACGCGAGGCTGTCTTGCGTAATCGTACATATCAAGGTAGTCGGAAGGCTTCATCTGACGAAGTGTCAAACGCGCAGTGGTCAGCGTCGGAATTTTTGAAAACAGCTTGAAAACCGAAGCTTTCTGCATGCGGCACACCCCCTGTTAGCGTCATTGGCATGAATTCTTTTCTATGAAACGCAGTTCAGCACTTAAAAACATTATACACCATTCCTCGCATTTTTTCAAGTGTTTGCCCATATTTTTTGCGAAAAACCGCAAAACATACCCGAATATTCCCTTCGGTAACAAAATATCGGCTTTTATGTAAATAAATTTGCAGTCCTCTTGCTTATTTTGTCAGTTTGTGATATAATGATTTTGTCTATCATTCACATGCAAAAGGAATATCATATATCATGTCTCAAAATAGATCCATCGCATTCCTCGGCGCAGGTCATATGGGAGGCGCCATTGCATCACGTCTGCTGCAAGAAGGTTCCCGTCAAGTTATCATCTTCGATCCCGATGAAAGCAAATGCGCCGCATTTGCTAAAAAGGGCGCCGTCATCGCATCCTCGGCAATTTCCGCCTGCAAGTCGGCGGAGTATATCCTGCTTGCCGTCAAACCGCAGATCGCGGATAAGGTGTTGGCAGGGCTTTGTGAGGTGAACTTTACAGGCAAGGTTTTGATCACCATCGCCGCAGGTGTTTCCTCCGATTTTATCGAAAAAGCCGTTGGGAAACCACTTGCCATTATTCGCGTCATGCCCAACACCGCCGCAGAGCTTGGACTCGGCTCCACCGCTTATTCGGTCAATGCGCGCGTTTCTGCCGATGATGAGGCGGAGATCGCCGAGATGCTTGCATCCCTTGGCGCCGCTTACAAAATCGACGAATCACAAATGAACGCTGTCATCTGCGTCAACGGAAGCTCCCCCGCCTATTTCTATTATTTTATGGAAGCCATGTTCGATTCCGCCCGCGCACAGGGTATCACCTGCTCCGATCACGAGCTGATGCACATGATCGCCATGACCCTCAAGGGCACCGCAGATATGACTCTCACTGCAATTAAAGAAGGAAAGTCCTTCTCCGACCGCATCCGCGAGGTTGCGGTCCCCGGAGGCACCACCGAGCAGGCAATGAACGTGCTTCGCGCCGAAAAAGTGAACGAAAGCATCCATCGCGCAATGCTCGCCTGCACCAAACGTACCGAGGAGCTTTCCGCGGCATTGGAAGTGAGAGAATGATCCCGTCATAAGTTGTCCATCCGCTTCATATACTCTACCAAAGCAAAATTTCGGAGGTGGAATATTTGGAGAACAAGGGGCATGACCGACGCGCATGGCTGCTTGCCATGTCAGCGCTGTTCATATTCGGCGCCTTTCTCGGATGTGCGATTTACCGTTTATTGGGGCTCAGCGAATCGGAGCTTTATGACAATCTCATCGAGCGCTATTTTCTTGCGCTGTTCAAATCCTGCAATTCAAGCGCGGATATTCTCCGTGTGGTAGCGGATCTTTGCCTGCATGAGCTGTGGACATTCGTCCTTGTTTTTGCGGCGAGCTTCACGCTGTATACGGGTATGGCAAGCGGGCTTGTTCTTTTGTGGCGAGGGCTGTTGTTCGGATTTGCGCTGACGATGCTGCAATTCTGCACGCGTACGGGACTGCTTCTTGATTCCCTCGTCTATTTGTCTGTATCCGCCGCCATCACATTTTTACTTATTTTGCTTACCCTGTATGCTTCGGAGCATTTTTATGCGCGCCGTCTTTCGCCAAAGGCGATGACGCTGATTTTTCTGCGTATCTCTGTGCTTGTCTGCGTGAATATCATCTTCATGCTTTTTCTTATCTATGTTTATATATAACGAAAGGAAACGGAATTTTGAAAATTTTCGGAAAAGAAATCAAGCTTTTTAATTACAGTCTGGAAGGCAAGGGCGTCAAAAAAGAGCCAGAGGGACCGAAAAATCTAAAGAATTTCTTCAAATTTTTCGGACGGAACTTTACAAGGCTCGTATCAGTCAATATGTACTACATCTTTGGAAATTTTCCTCTGCTGTTCCTGATGTTAGCACTGAGCGGCAATCTGAACCGCGATTCCCATGCGCCTGCCTACAAAATGTTCGCCCCCATCTTCGGCGTGATGCAGCACGAAGAATCCCCCGTCACTTCTGCATTGTTCGGCATCTTTGGCACCCAATCGGAGATCGGTCTTACCACCGTCGCCACCCAGGTTTTCATGGCATTGTCCATTCTTGTGATTTTCACCTTCGGTCTTGTCAATGTGGGCACCACCTATATCGTGCGCAATATGATCAAAGGCGAGCCTATCTTCATGTGGGACGATTTTTGGTACGCCATCAAACGGAATTGGAAGCAAGGTCTGATCATGGGCGTGCTTGACGCGGTGCTGTGTTTCCTCTCTGTATATGACATCGTTTTCTTCTATTACAATACGGGCGTTTCGGGAATGATGAACTTCATGTTCTACGCTTCCCTGCTCATTGCATTTGTTTGGGCGTGGATGCGCTTCTACATCTACAATCTGATGGTCACCTTTGATCTGTCCATCTTCAAGATTCTCAAAAACGCGCTGATCTTCTCCATCATCGGCGCAAAACGCAACATTATGGCGACGCTCGGCATCGTCGCGATGCTGGCACTTACATACATGATCATGACATTGGCGTTGCCCATCGGCATCATTATCCCCTTTGTTCTTCTGTTTGCCGATTGCTCATTTATGGCATGCTATGCCGCCTTCCCAAAGATCAAAGAGATCATGATCGATCCTTATTACGAGGAGCAGGAGGAGGAAGACTACGAAGAACCCATCTTCAAAGATCTCGGTTAATCCCCTTCAAACAGAATGGAAAAAATCGCACCTTTCGGTGCGATTTTTTAATATTTATCCCGATGGAAGGCGTAGCCGAGCGCGCTTCCCATCAAAGCGAGTCCGCCGTATTCAACGATATAATGCAGATCGCTCTGCGTATAGTTAAGTACCAGCGTGGGCGCAAAGATCAGCGCCACGATGAAGCAATAATACCATACCCAGCCGTACATTTTTCCAAAGATGATGCCGCTGCCAAGACAGCATGCGGGAGTAATGATCTTCAGCGCAAAATCCTCGAATGCGGTTCCGTCCAACAGTGGCGGAACGAGATAAAACAAAACGAACATGGCAGCGAGAAACGGCAGCCATTTTTTGAAAGGAACCTTTTCCATTGTCTCCTCCTTTATTTCACTTTCCCACGGCGCAGTTCTGCCTCATGCCAAGCTGCTTTTTGTGCGTCTGTAGTCAGCTTGAGTCGGGGTACGGGCGTGGGATGATCGTTTTCATCCAATGCAACCAACGTCAAAACAGCGGAGTTGATGGGGATCCGCTTCCCATCCAGATTTTCAATGAAGGATTCCACCTTCACATCCATGGAGGTTCTGCCTACCCAAACCACAGTGCCGCATAACACAACAAGATTATTCGCCCATGCAGGCTCCTTGAGAACAAGCTCCTCCACCTTGACCGTCGTCACATTGTGCTGTGCATGCCGTCTTGCCGTCACCGCCGCACAAATGTCGATCCATTCCATCAGCCTGCCGCCGAACAGCCGCTTGTAGCCGTTCATATCCGCAAGCGTAACAAGATGCGCGGATTCCGTGTAGGATTCCGCAGGAGATTTTTCGATATTTTCCATTATCTTTTCCATCCTTTTGGAAGTATGTACGAGAAAACTGTGTAGGGGTGATTTTTTCAGACGGAGCCGTTATTCTCTGAAGCGGATGCCGCCGTCATCGTCCAGCTCAACGATGGCAAGCGATTCGAGGCGAATGCCCATCTCGCGAATGATCTTGCCGCCGTCTTGGAATCCCTTTTCGATACAGATACCTGCGCCCACCAGCGTGGCGCCCGATTGTTCGATGATGTCCTTCAAACCAAGAATCGCCTTTCCCTTCGCAAGAAAATCGTCGATGATCAGCACGCGATCATCGGGACCAATGCATTTCTTCGATACGCGAATTTGGTAATCCTTGCCCTTGGTATAGGAAGTGACGGTGGAAGTAAACACATCTGCGTCAAGATTTTTAGACTCTGCCTTTTTTGCAAAAACCATGGGTACGCCAAAGCATTGCGCCGCCATAATGGCTATACCGATGCCGCTGGCTTCGACGGTCAGTATCTTCGTAATATTTTCGTTACTGAACAGACGATAGAATTCCTTTCCGATCTCCGCAATGAGAGAAACATCCATCTGATGGTTGAGAAAGCTGTCAACCTTCACGATTCCTCCTTCTCTGACAATGCCGTCTTTTTTGATACGTTCCTCAAGTAATTTCATAACCGATCTCCATGCCTTCGCGGGAGCGAAGGCTTCCTTAAGCTCCATAGTATTACATTACTGTAATTGTATCACATATTGACGGAATTTGCAAGATGAAATGCACCGATTTTTCAAATTTTCATAAAATATTAATAAGCATGAAACGGTGGGGGAATTTATTATGAGGCGAAAGGTTCGACATTATATTCCAATGACGGCTGTCATTGTGGTTTTTTGTTTCATCGTTGCACTTACGACTGCGGAATTACGCATCCGTCCTCTTGTCATGGAGCTGGCAGGCTCCAAGGCAAGACAGCTTGCATCGGAGCTGGTGGATGCGGCGGTATGCTCAATGCTGGCGGAAAACGACGTACCTGTGACGTTGCACGAGGGGCAAACGGGAATCGCAGGTGTTCGTTTGGATACGCGATCTGTGGCAAATCTTCGGTCGGAAGCTGTGCGAGCCATTACGGAAAAGCTTTCCAAGGCGAACAGCTTGCACCTGAATGTGCCGCTTTTCAATCTGACGGAAAGTGCGCTTGCTTCGGGACGCGGTATTCCCATAGAGGTGCGCTTATATCCCGTGGGGGATATTTTGGCGGATGTTCACACGGAATTTTTAGAATCGGGCATCAACCAAGTATTGCATCGGGTGGTTTTGCAGGTGCGGCTCACATTGCGGCTTTTGGTGGCAGGAAGGGTAACTGCCATTGACGTTCTCTCCGATATTCCGCTGGCAGAAACGGTGATCGTGGGCGAGGTTCCCGACGCATATACCGCAATCAATCGCTTTCAAATCGACGAATCGGAAGAAAACGACCTGAACGATTACGCCGCAACCATTCCGTAACAGATAGGATTCCACAATATGCTCCCAAGTCAGCGGTTTTTAGAAAAATTCACAATTCGTACATCCCCAAAATTTACGATAACTCTTGCACTTTCGATTTTTTTATGGTAAAATGTAATTACATTCGATAAATCTCGATTTTTTTGAATGCACCGCATCGTCATTGAAAACGGATCGCAGTCTGTCAAAGCCACCGTCTGCAACCCGATAACAAAAAGGAGTTTGCCATGGGAGACATCAAACGCCCCGTATTCCGCACCGCTATGGGCGGCTACAACAAAAAGGACGTCAATCAGTATATCGCCGGCCTTTCGAAGCGCTTCGATGACCAAATTACGCTGGGCGAGTCCCAGCTCGCCGCATCCTCAAGCTACGCAAAGGAGCTTGAAACAAAGCTTCAAGCGTTGGAAGCAGAACTTAACAAGCCAAATGAAGCAGAAACGCTCCGCACCGAAATGAAAGAACTGTGCGAGGAGTTTGCAAAGCTTCAGGCGATTTCGGATGCACGCGCCAATCAGATAGACGCGCTTATCACCGAGCGTGACGATTTGAAGGAGCGTCTTTCCGACACGCAAACAAAACTGTCGATGTTTGTTGGTATGCAAGAAAAATTGGCAGATTACGAAAATATGAAAGCAAAAATGGGCGATCTCTATCTGGAAGCTGTTGCCGGCGCTGAACGAATCAAATCCGAAGCGGAGGAGTATGCGACGACATTGCGCGCAGAAACCGAGGCAGAGCTTGATGCGGAACGGGATGCCCAATTCGAGCGCATTTCAAACATGCTCGAAAATATGCGTGGAGAGCTTCTTACGATCATCGACAACTACCACAGTCGCGCGGCGGAAATCGCTTCGTGTGGTGCAAAGATCTCACAGAATGAAGATGCAAAAGACGGTGCTGTCTGCACCGATGCTTCTATTGAAAAAGAACTCGAAGCTTTACCGTCCGAGGATACCCAGTGAACGGCAATCTTGAAAAGCTTGGCGAGCGCATCCGCGCCAGACGTCTGCAGCTTGGGCTGACACAGTCCGAGCTTGTCGGCGGCGATGTGACGCGTAATATGCTCAGCCGCATTGAAAACGGTGCCGCACTTCCCTCCTTGCCCACTCTGATTACGCTTGCGGCGGGGCTTCAAGTTCCCGTAGGCGCGCTCATTGGCGACGCGGATGATTTTCTCGACTATCAGCAGACCTGTGAGCTTAAGCGCATGCTCGCGAATAAACAGTATGCGCAAATTCTTGAAATTTGCGCCGATACGAATGAAAGCGAAGTAAGCGATGAAATGAAGTCGATTCTTTGCAAGGCTCGCTGTGCACGCGCCGAGGAATTTTTTCAAGTAGGCCGCCTCAGTGATGCCATGCAGCTTTTAGATGCGGCAAAATCCCTTGCCGAAAGCTGTCGCTATGACTTATCTGAGGAAAATAAGCGCATTTTTCTTCTCCGTATGATGATGGAAGCCTGCCCTGCACTCAGCAATTCAGGCGAGAAGAACACGTTCAGTGAAAGCAGTGAAAATCTTAGGTCCGCAGTTTTCGACAACAATGAGCTTGCCATTTATCTGTATTGCAAATCGACGCTGGCAAATGTCACAGGCAATGCCTATTCGGAGCCGCACCCCGATGAAAAACTGCACCGTGCCAATCTGAAGCCGCTGATTGACGGCTTCCGGAATCCACTTTACAAGGAGCATATCGCCGCCAAGCTTGACATCGCCTCAGCCGATTATCTCGCCGCCAAAGCGCGACTTTTGAAGCTGGCGGACCATTCTTTACCGCCTTCCGTTCTGTATGAGCTTTATGCGGATCTGGAGCATTGCTGCAAATGCTGCGGCGATTTTGAAAATGCGTATCACTTTTCGGTGGCTCGCTTGGATTTGTTCAGGAAGATCCTATAAGCTTCTTCCGTCCAAGCAGTGCTCGCAAAAAATCAAGCCCATAGGGGCAGAAAGGCAGCTTTCACAAAGGCGAAAGCAACGGACAACATCATGAATTTTCGCATCGGCCACGGATATGACGTGCATCGTTTAACGGAAGATCGTCGGCTGATTCTCGGTGGCGTGGACATTCCCTATGAGCGCGGACTGCTCGGTCATTCGGATGCGGATGTGCTTGTACATGCGATCATGGATGCGCTTCTCGGCGCGGCGGCTTTAGGCGACATCGGCGCGCTGTTTCCCGACAACGATCCGAAATACGCGGGAGCGGACAGCTTGAAGCTCGCCGAAAAAGTTCGCGACGAGCTGGCTTCGCTCGGCTTTGCCATCGGCAATATCGACGCAACCGTGCTGGCACAGAAGCCAAAGCTTGCACCGTTTATCATAGAAATGCGTAGGAATATCGCGTCCGCATTGAATATTTCGGTGGATGCCGTCAGCGTGAAAGCGACAACCGAGGAAAAGCTGGGCTTCACAGGCGATGGCTCGGGAATTGCCGCCCATGCCGTTGCTCTGATCTATAAGGTTCAGTAACACCTATGATTTTTCTGCAAATATAAAAGAAGCTGGGCGTTTGCACAGCTTCTTACATTGGCGGTTGGCGGCAGAGTCCTTCAGTCCTTCGCTTTCTCGTCCGATACCGTTTTCCGCCGCGAATGATCGACTCTATTACAGCATATGGAATAAGTGAAAATTCGTTCCCAATTATAAATCCAAAGAAAAGAGAAACAATATGATCAAGATTGCACCTTCCCTTTTGGCGGCAGATTTCGCCCGCCTTTCCGATGAATTATCGCGCGTGGAAAACTTCGCGGAATACCTTCACCTCGATGTCATGGACGGAACGTTTGTACCAAACTTTTCCTTTGGCCAATGCGTCATCGCTTCCATCAGAAAACATACAAAGCTCGTTTTTGATGTGCATCTGATGATTACCGATCCCATCCGCTATATCGACGATTTTTGCAAGGCGGGCGCAGACATTATTACGATCCACTATGAAAGCTGTGACGATCCCGTTGAGGTGCTCAAGGCGATCCGTGCGCGTGGCAAAAAGGCGGCGATCTCCATCAAGCCCGCTACCTCTGCCGCAGTACTCGAGCCGCTTCTTGAATATGTGGATATGGTGCTCGTCATGAGCGTCGAGCCCGGCTTTGGCGGTCAATCCTTCATGGTCAAGACCATGGAATCGGTTAAAACCGTGGCGGAAATGATCCGCAAAAAGGCACTTCCCATCGAAATTGAAGTAGACGGCGGCATTGCCGAGGACACCATCCGCATCGCATACGATGCAGGCGCGCGAATTTTTGTAGCAGGCTCTTCCATTTTCAAAGCAGAAAATCCGGAAGAAGCCATCGCAAAGCTTCGCAAGGCTTGCGAATAAACAAAGCAATATCTCGCAAAACATGAGCCACCGATGGAAGTCACATCGGTGGCTCTGTTTATTTGACACGTTCGCGCAGATCCGAAAGCTGTTCTTGTGTCAATTTAGTGAGCGACACAGACTGAGGCGAACTGACGAAGAAATCGGCAAAAACAATACAGCCTAAATACACCGTTTCATTATTGTGTACCGCTTCCAAAGTGACATCCAATTCGCCGCTTCCCCCACCGGCATGCGCATACAGGATTTTTCCATTTGTATATCCTTTCGGCAGATCGAGGGTATATTGATAATAGGCGTTACTATGATGCTCATAGCAATAAAAAGTTAAGCTTTCACCGAAGAAATAAAATGTTGGGTTAGAACCGATGGGAGATGCGCTCATACGGGCGGAATCCTCGCTGTATGGCAAAGCGTCCACCGATCTGTATGCAAGGGTTGCCGACGGTATGGTGATCGGCTCGATCCATCCCTGCTCCGCCAGCCGTTCGAGAATAGCAATGTCTATATCATCACGCGCACCGTCGGACAGCTTTTTAACGGAATAAACGGTGGTCTGCGCGGGATAGCTTTCCATGATAAGATGGATCTCGATCTGAATGCGGTCGCCATCGGTAAGTTCATCAAAGGAAAAGGAATCATCCGCCGCGCTCATCTTACATGGATAGGAAGGATTTGCACCCTTGGCATCCACAATGATCATGTTGGTTCCATTATCGCACTTGAGGTAATATCCGTCCAGATAGCTATGATCATTCAATTGCTCATTCTCGGCATTCGAAGCACAGCTAACAGAAAAAAGGCAGATCATGATCGCAATTACAGCAGAAATCAGTCGATTCGCTAACATCATCCATCACTCCTTGATCATATTCTGCTAATAGTATACCATATCGGCAACATCTTGTAAAGGCAATGACGACACCTGTTACAGATTGTTCAACAATCCTGCATAAATTAAATTATATAAATTCACGAAACCCCCTTGACAAAAGCAAATACTTGTGATATAATATATAGGCAGTCAAGCGAGACTGTGTGTTCAGGAAACGGACAATGCCGGAGTGGCGGAATTGGCAGACGCCCGGGACTTAAAATCCCGTGAGATATTCTCTCGTACCGGTTCGAGCCCGGTTTCCGGCACCAATATATCGCGGAGTAGAGCAGTTGGTAGCTCGTCGGGCTCATAACCCGGAGGTCGCAGGTTCAAGTCCTGTCTCCGCAACCAGTTAAAGAATGACACCCAATAAGGTGTCATTCTTTTTAGAAAAATAGAATTGGTAACAAGTGTTATTATATATTACAATTGGACTGGAGGACTGTGATATGGGATATGTAAAAATGAGTTGTCCGTCCTGTGGAGGTTCAGTAGAATACTCTGGTGATAAAGAGTTCTTTTTTTGTGAGTATTGTGGAACAAAAATTATAAAAGACAAACAATTTGTCGAATTGTCTGGGGCAGTATCTGTTAGTGGCATAGCAAGTACGGATGCACTGTTGGAACGGGCTTTTTTGTTTCTCGAAGATGGAGATTATTTGAGTGCTAACGATTATCTCGAAAAAACATTAGATGTCGATCCCAAATGCGCAAAAGCTTATATTGGTAAGCTTTTATGCCAACTTCATTTGCGAGAACCCGATGCTTTAATATCCAACGATGCTCCTTTGACAGAATATCCATTTTACAATAAAGCAATCAGGTTTGCATCGCCAACTGAGCGCCAAGAATACCAAGCATATAATCAAGCTGTTTTGGATAAAATTTCCGAAACAAAAAAGGCTAAACTGGCGGAAATAGCTTCCGCAAAGCAACGTATTGCGGAGCTGGAATTTTACTTAAAGAAAAATAAAAAACAGAATCTTATTAACATAACCAAAAAAATTTTATGGAAAACATTGCTTATCATTTCAATCTGCTGTGTTGTATTCTGGACGATTGGAACAATCGTTGTTTTTCCTGTGATTATCATCGATATACCTTTTATTTTATGGATGATCATTATGATTCGGTTAAACATTCGAGCAAAGAAATCAACACAACAATATGAAACCGCAAAACTCGACCTTGAAAACGTCCGACGCGATCTATCTAAAAAAGAGACAAACTATAACCGCTGGCTTTTAGATCACTCATTCTAATGTGAAGTGGATGTTAATGGGTTTTAAGCTGATATCTTTTCCGGTCTGACTTGCCAATTAGTGCGACCAAAAAAGATATCGCACGGAAAACCCGAGAAAATCTCGGGTTTTCTTCATTTTTCGCCGTTTTTTTCGCTTGTTCAAAAATCGCAAAACAGTCAAAATAAAAAGATATCATTTGAGAAAATCGACTGATCGGAGGGATTTGAACTACCGCCCTCCCCTTTTTCGGCGTTTTCGAAGGGCTTTTCAGCGTTTTTTTGCACTCAAAATACCATCTCTAATTGTAAAAGAATTGTGTCTGACAAAAATTATATAATAAGTATTTCATGGGGCGAGTTTTATGGATTTTTTCTGTAAAACTCGCCCTTTTTTATTTTCAAAAAAGAGGTGATCTGCCATCGCATACGAATACAAGAAAGAAGACATCGACTGCAAACTCTGCCTTTACTACAAGCATGGCAGATGCACAAGCAGTCGATGTTGCTGTTTAGAAGAAAACTCAAGCTCAATTCCCCGGTATTGAATTGGCTTGACAGAAAGATTCAGGAGGAACAACGCTATGATTTGTTGATGCTCAAACAAAAGTATATATAAAAATGAAAGGATGAATCAAATGCTCAAAGCAATCATCGAACACAAAAACAACACCCTGCTCCTCGAATTCCCGTGCAAGCGGATGTTGCTCGCGGTGCTTCTTGCATCTATAGGAATCCGAACACCGGCGCACGATATTAAATGCATCGATGATCCGGATGTACCAATTCAAGTGAAAATCTACGGAGTAAGCGAGTTTGATGCCAAGCACGCTTCTGTTATTTCATCTGAGAACACTCTCTCAGGAGTCAACACCTGGTGCGAAATCTATCACAATATGCCCTACGCAAATAAGCTCGATATTCAGACAGCGGTGCTGAACGGCGAAGTGTCTTCGCTGAGGGAATTCGGTCAGCTCATGTTGAATCGCCGTCAGCAGGATACCGCCGAGCACTACTACTGCCCTCTTGTTGCCACAGTCTATAACTACAATGACTACGGTGACCTCGAAGAGAGTCATTCAAACAGCGTGAGATTCGTATTCCGGAAGGCGATATGTACGTCGGTTTTTGGAACAGCAGTGATGATTACTTCATTTACAACGAAGCCGAATTCGATGCGTATCTTGGCGGACTTGAGATGGGAGGTATCCAGTAATGGCTTGGCTCTTTTCAAAAGTCACCATGAGAGATGACTATAATGAAGCAGAATTCTTCATCAACGGATTCCCGCAGGAGCCAGATGATCTCAAAGGCTGGACCGCATATCACGAATTCCTTGATGAAATCGCCGAGATATACCGTACAGATATGCAGGGCGACATATACTGCACCAGTGATGGTAAAACAGTTACGATGTCTGTGGAGCGCAATGCCAATGCAGATACACTTACCAATCCTGTTAAGGTAGTGGAAACCGAACCTGCGCGGACTGAGGCTCCCCAAGATGATCCTGTACAGCCTTCAGCCGGAAAGGATTATGTATTGAACACCACAAAGGAATTCCATTATCGGTCGTGCTCAAGTGTAAAGAAGATGAGCGATAAGAACAAGGCATACCACACCGGTACAAGAGATGAAGTCATTGCTATGGGCTATAATCCGTGCGGTAACTGTGATCCTTGATTACGAGAACAACAATTTGTGAAAAAACGATATTATTCAATTTTTAGCGTTTCTGTCAATGGACACACTACACAATATGTGGTATAATATAAAATTGGATTATCTCAAATACAGCAAAAGGAGGTGCGGTGATGCTTTTTACAATGATGCTCACTGTGATGGAAGACGATGAGCGCAGCCATGCAGAGGAAATATACACTCGCTATCATAAGTACATTTATCAGATCGCAGCATCTATTCTCCGCAATCACCATGATGCGGAAGATGCAGTTGACACGGTAATGCTGAATGTTATAAATAACATCGACAAGTTTGTGCAGTCTGACAGAAATAAAATCGATTCCCAAATTGTTATATATAGTAGAAACGCAGCAATCAACATTTACAACAAGAACAAACGCAAAGCAGTAACTGAGACTTCTTCTGTGTACCGGGATTCGGAAGGTGAATGGAATGATATTGAAATTCACGATGAAGACTCCGATACGGAAGAAGTGATTCTAAGCCGTGAAACAGTAGAGATTGTCAGAAAGTATCTCCGTATGCTTCCAGAGGAGTATCGGGACACGATCACGCTTATCTACAATTTGGGATATTCCTATAAGGAAACAGCGGCAATTCTCGGAATAACTGTCAATGCAGTTGGTTTGCGTTTGCGAAAAGCAAAGCAAAAGCTGAAGGAAATGGCAAGAGGTGAATTGTATGGGCGAATCTGAACAGAAACGAAATGACCGAAATCTGGATGCTTTAATTCTTGCTGCATCTGATGTACTGATCGATGAAGATGTCGAATACCTTAACTCCATTGATGTATCTAAAACGGAAATATCACCAAAACTCGACAGAAGGATCAGACGTCGTATTCACCGTGAATCACGAAAGGAATC
>JAZTWJ010000054.1:0-5866 GCA_045635785.1 Candidatus Flemingiibacterium sp. | reverse complement strand
CGTTGACTTGGCGTACTGCCCAATATAGGGAACGTCATCCAATGTCATGCAATCCTGCGTTGCCCACCTTCCCACGATCTCGGCGTTCTTATAATGCTTCCTTGCAAATTCTTCAAGCTCCTGCCAACAGCCACCCAGCTTACCCGTGCGGTGTCCGCCTCCGCCGAGAAGCAGAAGGTCGCCATAACTGCGAAAGGATAACCCCGTGTTTGATTCGTCCACATACATTCCGCTGACATTCCGCGCGCCTTTCAAGGCAAGGACATAGGAACGGTGCTGATAGAGCTTTAAGGGGTATAAACCGTGCTTATTGATAATCGGGAAATGAGTGGCGATGATTAGTTTTTTGAAGGTGATCTCGTCGCGATTGGTTTTAGCCTTGTGGGGCATCAGCTCCACGACTTTTGTATGCTCGTAGATCGGCAGATCTTTTGCGATATTGGATAAAAATTTTAAGGGGTGAAATTGTGCTTGTTCATTCACTCGTACTGCTCCCGCAACCGTGAATGGGAGCTCGCGAGCATCCGAAAAAACGGCTTTCACACCGATGCGATTGAGCGAGACTACTTCCTTATCGATTTTCTTGCGGTCATTTAAGGAATAGACGTAATTATCCTGCGTTTCATAGTCGCAATCTATATCTTGGCAAAGGCGTGCGTATTCCTTGATTGCGTTGGCATGCGCTTTAACATAAAGACGTGCCGTATCTTCACCAAAGCGTTTTATCATTTTGTCGTAAATGAGTCCGTGACCAAGCGTAATCTTCGCTGTGGTGTTTTTTGTGATACCACCGCAGATCTCCGTCGCTTCCGCCAACATACAATCCACACCTGCGTTTTTGAGCTGATAGGCGCAAAGAAGTCCTGCGATCCCGCCGCCAACAATCAAAACGTCTGTACTTTTGTTACCATTCAACGCTTCAAACCGCACTTGCGGCGCGTCCTTTTTCCAAACCGATTGAATTTGATCGCTCATTGTTTGCCGGTTACAAGAGAATTCACGTATCGGTGCATCTCATCTTTGCTTTTTACCGCGTGTGTTCCTGCGATGATCTGTTGCTTTTGCTTCTCGCTGAGTGATGCAAACTTTTGCATTGCAATAGGATTCATTGCCAGTGCCATGGCAAAGCCAACAGGCATTTCGTCTTTCGTCATCTTTTTTACCTCCGATTTGTGATATTTAATATTATTTGTGGTTTTCAAACTTTATATACTTGTCAATATCTCGTATAGGTCGCTTTAGAAATGGCAAAAAAAATGACGGAGTTGAAGCAATGAGCAATCGATTAGCAAGTGAAACAAGTGCGTATTTACTTCCACACACGGAGGATAAACCAATCTTTTTAAGCATTGGATACAGTGCGTGTCATTGGTGTCACGTGCTCACCCACGAGGGCTTTGAGGATGGCTGCCAATATACCAAATTTCTGAACCATAGCAGAAAAATAAGGGTAAATCTTAAAGATTTACCCTTATCGTATTCTATACGGTCTTATCTAAATGTCACTTCAACAGGCTGCGGTTTTTCATGCCGATCAAATGATACCGGAAACTCCCGTCGGATGCGGAATGCGAAGCACTCTGCTCGGTGCGGGATTTGCCGCTTGCATGGCATCTGCGGAAACATGATACCGCTTGGAAATTTGCCAGAGCGATTCCCCTGCGGGATAACAAATGGTCATACCGGAACAATCGGCGGACGGAAGAAGCGCGCCGAGACGGATCTCATCCACCGTTGATCTTCTCGTGCGCTCGCGAATCAAAGCTTCGAGCGAAACTTCAAAATCTGCATACAAACGGTCGGAAAGACGGATACGAAGATCGGTCACCGCGCCTTGTGCATCCATCGAAAGAGGCTCATTCAGCCCGAGCGGCAGCTCACAGCGCACGGGAATGACCGGCTCCGCCGCCAAATAACTTCCGTCGGATGCAATAAAGATGCAGGAGAGCGTCGCCTCACCCGCAACGATCGCACGGCCGCGTTCTGCGGTGACAGAGTTAAAAACCACACTTCCCCGAGCATCAAAGGGCACACATCCTTCAGGGAGATGCAACGGCTCCAAGGGCAGTGTTTCCCCAACGGAAAAATTGGCGCAAAGCTGTTTTGCACCGCTGCAATAGGACAGCTCTCGCATAGACAGCTCTGCCGCACGTGTCGTGGAATAGGCATCGGAAACCAGCGGCACTTCGGTCACGCCGCAAAAATGCAGATGTGTTTCATAGGAAAGATCAAGCTCCAGCACCCGCTTTTCGCCAACACCGTTTTCGCTGACGGAAGCGTTCAATTCGGTGAGATATGCCGTTGTCCCGCAGGTGATGGAGCTTTCCGCACAGTTCGCAAAATACGACGTGATGCCTTCCGCCTTGCAAGAAAGAGCAAGGGGGATCTTGCGCGCGAAACTGCGGAAGCTTCCGTCTGTTGCACGGTAGATGCAATCCACAAGCACAAAGCCCTTGAGTGCTACCGCCATTTCCTCATTTTCGACAAACAGGCGCGCTTCATGAAAACGAACCTCCGCATCGCAGTTGACAAGCGCATCAATGGGAGGCTGCGAAGCATCCGGCTCCAAGTTTTCGCTGAACTGCTCTGCCATGGGCGGCAGCATTTTTTCGATCAAAGCAGGCACCGTTTCGGTGAGCCGCTCAAGCCTTGCTCTATCCGCCTCCGAGCCGTCAAGGCGCGGCTCACAGCTTGCACGGCGCGCAATGCGAACATCGGTCAAAACGGTGGATCTGAGAGCCAGCTTGCGCGGATTGACTAAACGCGCAGAGCATCCTCCAATAATGGGAGAAGCGATCACCTCTGCATCGCCCTGCTCCTCGGCATCGGTCAACTCGCATCGAAAATCGGCGGCGAAATGCACGGAATGGATTGTTTCGCCCGACTCTCCCTCGGCGGAAAAAATCACAACATAATCCACCGCACCGTCAAATTCAATCTTTTTTCCGGTATAGTAGCGACCGAGCAGAATCGGCTTTGCCGAAACGCGCAAAATACGCTTGACATCGGGAAAAATATCGGGAAGAATGTAGTCGGCGGAAAGCTCGGCGGGGATTCGCCCGTCAAAGGAAAATAACTGCAGTCCGAGAGTATCTGTTTTCATATGGCACCATCCTTTGTAAAAATGTGGTATAATGTATGCGTCGATGCGTTCTTGTATGACGGTGTGACGGTGAATTTTGCACATGGGCGCAAATTTGGTGTAACAATTCTGTGAAATCTGTTGACGAAGCGACGCTTTCGGATTATAATACTACTGTAACAAATATCAAATTAAGGCAAAACATAAGGAAAAATGAAAGAAAAACTCAAAAAGATCTTCGACTTTATCACCAATCCGAGACTTCTGCTCTGTGTCGGCATCGCATGGATCATTACCAATGGATGGTCATATATTATGCTGGCGATCGGCACGTATTTTCAAATCGGATGGATGTGTGCGGTCGCAGGTGCGTATCTCACCTTTTTGTGGCTCCCGATCTCACCCGAGAAAATTGTAACAGCCGCCATAGCCATTGCTCTGCTGCGGCTTCTGTTCCCGCAGGACAAAAAAACGCTCGCCGTTTTGCGCGCGTTATATCAGCAAGCAAAAGATGCCTTCTCACTGAGAAAAAAGCGCAAGGATACGCATATTGAAGATATGGAAGATCAATGATTCATAAAATAAACGAAAATTTTGAGGTAGCAGTATGAAACGATTACTCAAAAACGGAACGGTGGTCAATGTTTTTACCGATACACTGGAAAAAGCAAATGTTCTCATGGAGAATGAAATGATCCTCGGCGTGGGAGATTACACGGATGAGGATGCAGATGTCACGGAGGATATTGACGGCAAATACGTCTGCCCCGGCTTTATTGACAGTCATATTCATATCGAAAGCACAATGATGGTGCCCGCCGCGCTTGCAAAAATTTCCCTGTTGCACGGAACCACCGCCGTCGTTGCGGATCCCCACGAAATTGCCAACGTCATGGGTGTAGACGGTATTCGTCTGATGCTCGGCATGGCAGAGGGCTTGCCGCTTCATTTTTATTTTATGCTTCCATCCTGCGTTCCTGCAACCAAGCACGACGAGCCAAAGCAGGTTTTGACGGCGGAGGAGCTTTACGATTTGTATGAAAACAAATCGGTACTCGGTCTTGCCGAGGTGATGGATTTCCTCGCCGTCATGGGAAATGATCCCGCAACGCTGAAAAAGATCGCAGATGCGAAAGCATTCGGCAAACGGGTGGACGGACATGCACCGCTGCTTGGCGGCAAGGCGTTAGACCGTTACCTCGTGCATGGCATCGAAAGCGATCACGAATGCTCGAGCTTTGAGGAAGCCCTCGAAAAGCTTCGCAAGGGACAGCGCATCATGATCAGACAAGGGACCGCCGCACGCAATTTGCAGGGGCTGATCGAGCTGTTTGACGAGCCGTACAACCGTCGATGCCTGCTGTGTACAGACGATAAGCATCCTGCTGATCTGCTTCGCGAGGGGCATATCGACAGCATTCTGCGCAGACTTCCCGCCTTTGGCAAATCGGTGCTTGCGGGCATTCGCATGTGCACCATTCAAGCGTCTGAATATTTCGGGTTACGGCAGTACGGTGCGATAGCGCCCGGTTTTCGCGCGGACATTCTGGTGCTTGATGATTTGGAAACGGTGGATGTACGCGATGTCTACATCGGCGGTGAAAAAGCGGTGGACAATAAAAAAACGATTGCTTTCGATGCGCCAAAACCGGATACGGTGCTGGCGGCGAAGGCATTCGATTCCTTCCATACAGACAAGCTGACAGCCTCCGATTTCATCATCGAGCCGCAAGGAAGCCGCTGTCATGTGATCGGAACGGTGAAAGGACAGCTCCTTACCGAAAATCGAATCGAAGCACTTGATTTTACAAAGGATAACGGTGTGGATACGTCTCGGGATATCATCAAAATTTCCGTGATCGAGCGACACAATCATACGGGACATAAATTCGTCGGCTTTATCCACGGCATCGGATTCAAAAATGGTGCTGTGGCGGCATCTGTTTCCCACGACTCCCACAATATCGTGGTCATTGGTGCCAATGAATCGGATATGGCGGCGGCGGTCAATCACTTGATCGACAATCACGGCGGTTATGCGGTGGCGTGTGATGGCGAGATCATCGGCGAGCTGGCGCTTCCTGCGGCTGGGCTGATGTCCTTTGAGGATGCGGAAACTCTGGCGGCAAAAAATGAAACGCTGCTTGAAACGCTCGGCAAACTCGGTGCGGATTCACATTTTACACTGATGATGATGACCTTTGTAAGCCTGCCCGTTATTCCCAATCTGAAAATCACCGCAAAAGGGCTTGTAGACGTGAACTGTGGTCAGATCCTGCCACTGTTTGCAAGCGAAAATGAAAGCGTTAGTAACGGATACTAATCTATCGAATGAGTGAAGAAAGGATTCAAAAATGGGTAAGATTCAAATTCAAAAAATCGGTATGGTGGTTGCCATGCGAGACGAGGTGATCCCCTTTATCGAAAACAGCGGCGTTGCGCTTACCGTAGAAAAGCGCGGCAGATATGAGATCACGCGCTTTACGCATAAGGGTAAGGAGATCGTGCTTGTTCAAAGCGGTATCGGTGAAATTTACGCTTCCGGTGCCACACAAATGCTGATTGACTGCTATCAAGTGGATGCGGTGATCAACTTCGGTGTGTGCGGCACATTGACAAAGGATGTCGGCGTGCTTGACAGCGTGCTGGTTCGCGGTGTGGTGCATTATGATTTCGACCTCAGCCCGATCTATGACTTGAAGGTGGGACAGTATCCTAAAAATGAGCTTGTTCTTTCTGTCGAAAATGATCTGTTCGCGCTGGCAAAGGCGGTTGCACCCAATA
>JAZTWJ010000053.1:0-5051 GCA_045635785.1 Candidatus Flemingiibacterium sp. | reverse complement strand
ATTTTCGGCGGCGGGCAGGAATCCGGCATGCGCTCGGGCACGGAGAATGTCATCGGCATCGCCGGCTTCGGCGCGGCCGCAAAGGCGGGCTATGCCTCGCTCGACGCGGATATCGCCGCGGCTGCGGCGGTTCGGGAACATCTCATCGAAGCGCTGCAGAGCGAACGCTTCCCGGACGTTAAGCTGAATCTGCCGGAGACGGCGGCACCGCACATTCTCAGCATCACGCTGCCCTCCGTCAAGAGCGAAACCATGCTTCACAGCCTGTCCCGCGCCGGCATCTTCGTCTCCAGCGGCTCAGCCTGCTCTTCCAATACCGGGCACGGCAGCCATGTGCTCCGCGCCTTTGGTCTGTCCGATAAGGAGGCCGACTGCACCATCCGCGTCAGCCTCGGCGCGCAGAATACCGTCGAAGAGGCTGACCGCTTCCTCGATGCGCTGGAAGCATCCCTCCGCGCGCTTGTGAGAATATAAGGAGAATTCCATGGAAACCTTCAATTATGTAAAATCCCTCTGTGAGGCAGCTGCCGCGTCGAAGGGCGCGCTGGCCGGTGCATCCACAAAGCAGAAAAACGCTGTACTCGCGCGTATCGCTGAGCTGCTGCGCGCTGAGAGCGCATCCATCCTCGCCGCAAACCGTGAGGATCTCGCAAATGCTGATAAAAACGGTGTACCGGGTCCGATGCTCGACCGGCTGAAGCTGGATGAAAAGCGCATCGGCGGCATCGCCGACAGTCTTTCGGAGCTTGTCATGTTAGAGGATCCCATCGGCTCGGGAACACGTACCACGCGTCCGAACGGTCTTGTGATCGAGCACATCCGCGTACCGCTCGGCGTTGTTGCCATCATCTACGAAGCACGTCCGAATGTCACTGTCGACGCGGCTGCACTCTGCATCAAAACCGGAAACGCCTGTGTTCTGCGCGGCGGTAAGGAAGCCATCGCCACCAATCGTGTGCTGGTTTCCATCATGAAGCGTGCGCTGACCGATAACAACCTCCCCGCCGATGCGCTGGGACTCATCGACAACACCACAAGGGAAAGCTCCGCTGCTCTCATGAAAATGCGCGGCCTTGTGGATTTGCTCGTTCCCCGCGGCGGCGCCGGTCTGATTCGCTCCGTGGTAGACAATGCCACGGTTCCTGTCATTGAAACGGGCGCGGGTAACTGCCATCTGTATATCGATCGCTCCGCCGATCATGCCGTGGGCACAACGGTGGCATACAACGCGAAAATGTCCCGTCCTTCCGTTTGCAACGCCATCGAAACCATGCTGGTGCACGAGGACGAAGCTGCAGAATTTCTGCCGAAATTCGCCGCTTTGGTGGGAGATTCATTGGAAATCCGCGGCTGTGAGAAAACCTGTGCCATCCTCGGATGCAAGGCGGCGGCAGAGTCCGATTGGTCAACCGAATACGACGATTATATTTTAGCGATAAAGGTGGTTTCAGGTATTGACGAAGCCATCGCCCATATCAATCGCTACAACACCGGTCACAGCGAAGCCATCATCACCCGTGACATGGCAAATGCGGCGCGCTTCCGCACGGAAATTGACGCGGCGGCAGTGTATGTCAACACCTCTACGCGCTTTACCGACGGCGGCGAATTCGGCTTCGGTGCGGAGCTTGGCATCTCCACGCAAAAGCTGCATGCGCGAGGTCCCATGGGTTTGGATGCGCTTACCACAGGAAAATATCTCATCACCGGCGACGGTCAAGTGCGGTGATGCCAAAACACCCCAAAGCAATGCAAAGGCACTTATGACACACATTTTTTGTGCATCATAAGTGCCTGTTTTTTATGTTTTTCAGCAGAGCAACGTATTACCAAAAAGATGCTGCGATTGAGAATTTTCAGCGAGGACGGAGCTGGTTTTTCGAAGGTTTTTTGTAAAATCTCCATTTTTCCACAGGGGAAACCTTTTCTCTTTCAACATCCAAAAGTGTGGAAAGTGTGGATAATTTTGGTAGCGTTTGACGCACTTATGCACACTATTCACAGGCTTTTCCACAGATTACCAGTCAAATTCGACGGCAAATATCCGATTTCGGCAAAAATTATCAACAGACTTTTCCACAGGAATTAAAAATACTTGCGGTCGAGATTGCGAAGCTGAATCGCCTCGGCAACGTGCTTTTCCGCGATCATTTCGCTGCCGTCCAAATCAGCGATGGTGCGCGCCACTCTTAACATTCGATCGTGTCCTCGGGCAGAAAGTCCCATTTTTTCGTAGGCTTGCTGTAAAAGTCCGGCCGCATTTTTGCTCAAACGGCAGAAGGTTGTCAGATGCTTAGAGGACATATCCGCATTGCGGTAAATCATCTGCATGGACGGATTCTCACGCACCGCATCCTCGCACCGTTTACGGGCAAATTCCCTTGCGCGGTTGACGCGGCGGCGGATCTCGGCGGAGCTTTCGCCCGCCGAGGGCTGCGACAGCTCCTCATAGGATAGCGACGATACCTCCACCTGAATGTCGATACGGTCAACCAGCGGACCGCTGATCTTCGACATATATTTTTTAATATCTGACTTTTTGCAGGTGCATTCGTGCGTGGGATGCCCAAAATAGCCGCATTTGCACGGATTCATCGCCGCCACCAGCATAAAGGAGCAGGGGTAGGTGACCTTTCCGCCGGTGCGCGTGATGGTCACAACACCATCCTCCAGCGGCTGGCGGAGCGATTCGGTCACCGCTTTGTTAAATTCAGGCAGCTCGTCGAGGAACAGCACGCCATTGTGCGCCAGCGAAATTTCGCCGGGCTGAGGATTAGCGCCTCCGCCCACAAGGCTGGGCGCAGACATGGTGTGATGCGGTGATCGGAAGGGGCGTTCTGTCACGATGGAGGAGCCTTCGCCAAGCAGCCCGACAATGGAATGGATCTTTGTCGTTTCGATGGCTTCCTCGAAAGAAAGCTCGGGCAAAATGGTGGGAAGCCGCTTTGCAAGCATGCTTTTTCCCGTGCCGGGAGGGCCGATCATCAGCACGTTGTGTCCGCCGGCGGCGGCAATCTCCATGGCGCGCTTGACCTTTTCCTGTCCCTTGACATCGGAAAAATCAAAATATGTATGCGCCACCTTTGCCGCAAACAGCGAACGGTCAAAGCAAATGGGCGACATCGTTGCCTTTTTTACCAGATGAGCCATGAGATCCGCCACACACTTTACGCCGAAAATATGGACGCCCTCCACCACCGAAGCCTCGCCCGCATTGGATTCGGGCACAAAGATCTCCGACATGCCCGCATGCTTTGCCGCCAGCACCATACATAGCACGCCCTTGACCGCGCGCACCTCGCCCGACAGCGAAAGCTCGCCGATAAAACAGCTCCTTGACAGATCCACCTCGTCGGCAAGCATGCGGACAGCCTTCATGATCGCTACCAGCATGGCGAGATCGTAGGAGGAGCCTTCTTTTTTGCGGTCGGCGGGTGCCAAATTGACGGTCAGCGCCGTTTCGGGAAAATCATATCCGCTGTTTTCCATTGCCGAAACGATGCGATCCTTCGATTCCTTCACCGCCGCATCAGGCAAGCCGATGATTTCAAATTGAGGGATCTTGTCCTGTGAATGGCATTCCACCGTCACGGGGAATCCGTCGATCCCCGAAAGTCCGGCAGAGTAAACGATTGATAGCATTCTCAACCTTCTTCCATTGTAATTCAATGTAATTTCAGAAACGATTTCGCATCGCCGTGCGAAACTCATATCCTAATTTTAACACATTGGATACAGATTTTCAATATCCTATTAGAAATTTTATCCGATAATATTAGTAAATGCAAAAAAATTCGACCGCATAAGGAGGGCGAACCTATGAAAAACGGAAAAAACATCTATGTACGCATGGCGGACGATCTGCTTGAAAAGCTGTATTATGTGGCAAAAAGCGAGGGGCGCAGCTTAAACAATCAGTTTTTGCTTTTGGCGCGCAACAGCGTGGCGTATTTTGAAAAAACCAAGGGGAAGATCGACGCGGCAAAGTTAAAGGAAATCCGCGAAGAGCTGGGAAAGGTCATTGAATCCGAGCAGGAAAAATAATGCCGTTGCGGTGTCCCGATTTTCTGCCGACAAGAATTGTAAAAGGTAAAAAACGCAGACTTTGCCTGTTATATTATCAACCATTTGCAAAAGTTATTATAATTTTTACAACTTTTATTCAAAATGCACCTTTACATTTTGAAAGAAAAGTGGTATTATATTATTGTGGCATTTTGGCGCGTTCTTTTTGTGCGCCCTTTTGCCGCGAATAATGATGTCAAAAATTTTTATCATATTAGGAGGAAATCCAAACATGGCAAGAAAGAAAATCTCCATGGACGGTAACACAGCCGCCGCTCACGCGTCGTATGCGTTTACCGAAGTAGCAGGTATTTATCCTATTACTCCTTCGTCTGTTATGGCTGACGTTACGGACACCTGGTCCGCAACCGGTCTGAAGAACATTATGGGTGATACCGTCAAGGTTGTCGAAATGCAGTCCGAGGCAGGTGCCGCAGGTACCGTTCACGGCTCCCTCGCAGCAGGTGCGTTGACCACCACCTACACCGCTTCCCAGGGTCTGCTTCTGATGATCCCGAACATGTATAAAATCGCCGGCGAGCTTCTCCCCTGCGTTATCCATGTTTCCGCACGTTGCGTAGCATCCCATGCGCTGAACATTTTCGGAGACCACTCCGACGTATATGCTTGCCGTCAGACCGGTTTCGCAATGATGGCAGAGTCCAATCCTCAGGAAGTTATGGATCTGGCTGCTGTTGCTCACCTTGCAACCATCAAGGGACGTGTTCCGGTACTTAACTTCTTCGACGGTTTCAGAACCTCCCACGAGATCCAGAAGATCGAGGTTTGGGACTATGATACCCTTGCAGGTATGGTAGATAAGGACGCTATTGCCGAGTTCCGCGCACGCTCGCTCAACCCCGAGCATCCCGTACTTCGCGGTTCCGCAGAAAACGGCGACATCTTCTTCCAGCACAGAGAGGCTTGTAACGAGTACTATAACAAGCTTCCCGCTATCGTGGAAGAGTACATGAAGAAGGTCAACA
>JAZTWJ010000052.1:0-71031 GCA_045635785.1 Candidatus Flemingiibacterium sp. | reverse complement strand
TGGAAAGCAACGCACTGAAATACGGTTATGTTGCCATATGCTGTCGGGTAAACGGAGGTGCAGCTCTGTACAGCGGCGAGGACTTCCGTGACGGATTCATTTGGTTTACGGAATGGGACGGCAGATTCATGGGTGATATCGTATGCGACAATTACGAAAAAATCGCCGGTTATCTGAAAACATTTTCTGACGATCGATTTGATATGAACATTTATACGCTGGATGATGACCGTGTTATTGTGGATTCACTCGCAGAATTTGGAGTAAATATTTCCGTGATCAAACGGTACGAAGAACGGTATTATACCGGTGAACCATATCAGATCACACCGCCTGATGGTTATGAAGTGCGTATGATCAAATATGAGAATTACGATACTGTCCGTTCATTTTGCGATAAAAAGGGATGTTTCACACAATATATTCCCCATATGAAGCAGGAGCTCTACCAGCGCGATGTTCTCGGAAACGAGGAACACTCAGTTTTCGGATTTGCAATCTTTTATCAAGACGAGATGGTAGGCATCAGTCTCGGAGGGCTCCAAAGTGTACATGGATTTGTGATCAACAACTGTGTGACTACCACGATGTTTAAAGAACACGAAAGTGAAGAATTGTACCAATATGTATTCAAGTTTATCACGAATGCGGCACTTGCCAAGGGGGCACTGCCTTTCGATAATATACAGACACCATTTGTTAGAGAAAGCAGTAAAAGCGGCAAATTCGATTCTGCCCGGTTCGGCTATAAAACAGCTGTATTCAGCTGTCAAATCAAATAATAAAAAAGCAGATTCTCTGAAAAATGAGGATCTGCTTTCTGTTATAGGCTAAAAAATTTATCTAAACGGGATATGCTTTATCTAAATGACATTGGCCGATATCTGCACTTTTTCGCGGATTATATTGACAAAGCACCGCTTTTCTGTTATAATGGTTACAAGATGGAACCGCAGATATAACGTATGTTGCGTCTGTCCTTTGAAGTCTCAAAGGACAGATTTTTTGTAGAGAGCTTTCTCCCTCGAAGCGAATGGTTCTGCGTAACGATATACCGAAAGGATCACCCAAATGAAACAAATTCAGCTTGGCAACGGCGCCATTGCGCTGGGTGCCATCGCCGCAGGCGTCAGAGTGGTGACGGGTTATCCCGGAACGCCATCCACCGAGGTCTTGCAGACGGTGGCAAAATTCAACAAGGACAAATCCATCAACGTGGAGTGGTCCACCAACGAAAAGGCGGCAATGGAAGTGGCTGCGGGCGCTTCCTACTGCGGACTTCGCACTATGGTCACCATGAAGCAGGTGGGACTGAATGTGGCTTCCGATCCGCTGATGTGCCTTGCCACCGTAGGCGTCAAGGGCGGCATGGTGGTGCTGGTGGCTGACGATCCGGGTCCGATCTCCTCCCAAACTGAGCAGGATACCCGTCATTTCGGTGAATATGCCAACATCCCCGTTTTGGATCCGTCCTCTCCCGAGGAAGCCTATGAGATGACAAAGTACGCCTTTGACCTCTCCGAGCGTGTGGGACTCCCCGTCATTGTGCGCCCGACCACAAAGGTCTGCCATGCTTCCGCGCCCATCGAATGCGATGCGCCGCGCTATGAATATACGCCCGAGGGCTTTGTAAAGGATCCTCGCTTCTGCATCTTCCCACCGCTTGCCTACAGACGGCATCTTGAGATCGAGCACTCTCAGGCGGATATTGTGGCGGAATTTGATAAGATCTCCTTCAACCGCATCGAAGGAAGCGGCAAGCTCGGCATCGCGGCAGGCGGCGTGACCTATGCCATCGCAAAGGATGTGATCGCCGAGTTGGGAGTGGACACAACTGTGCTGAAAATCGGCGCGGTGTTCCCCGCACCGAAGATGCTCGAAAAAGAATTTATCGAAAGCACCGATCGTATCCTCGTGTTGGAGGAGTTGGACGCAGTCATTGAGGAGCAGCTCATCCGCACGGCAGGAGAGTTTGGTCTGAAGCTGAAAATCAGCGGAAAAAACGACGGCTTTATCCTTCCCGCCGGCGAGCTCAAATATGATGCGGTCAAGGAATATATCGCAAAATTTGCGGGAATTGCGCTTGAAGCATCCGCTGCTTCCGCTTTGGAAAATCTTCCCGCACGGCCGCCCGTCCTCTGCGCGGGATGCCCGCACCGCGCGTCCTTCTATGCGGTCAAATGCGCCGCGAAGGCTTCGGGCAAAAAGGCGGTCTACTGCGGCGACATCGGCTGCTATACGCTGGGAAATGCCAAGCCGCTGGAAACTACGGATACCTGCCTTTGCATGGGCGGCGGCATCACCGTGGCACAGGGCATCAAAAAAGCGGAGCCTGATACGCTTGCATTCGCCTTTGTAGGCGACAGCACCTTCTTTGCCTCGGGCATGACAGGCATTGCCAACGCGGTTTACAACAACAATCAAATCACCGTCATCATTCTCGACAACTCCACCACGGCGATGACGGGGCATCAGCCTCATCCGGGCATCGGTGTGACCATGATGGACACGCAATCGGAAAAAATCAGCATTGAAGCGGTGGTTCGCGCGCTGAATGTCAGCTTTGTGGAGCGCGTCAATCCGCTGGAGCTTGACAAAGCGGTGGATGCCATCAAGCGTGCCTACGCATCGGAAGGCGTGAGCGTTGTCATTTTCGAATCCCCCTGCATTGCACTTGTGAAGCCGGAAAAGCCCTGCGAGATCGTGGATTGCATCGGCTGTATGCGCTGTGTGAAGGAGATCGGCTGTCCCGCCATCTTCATCGAAAACGGCAAGGCGAAGATCAACGACACCCTCTGCACCGGCTGCGGACTCTGCAAGCAGATCTGCAAAGTGGGCAGGATCCACTGACGATGAAGAAAGCTTGAAAAAAACTTTCAAGCCTTGCTTTTGTGGCTCTACTTTGGTTGCTGACCAAGGTTTTGCTTCGCAAATCAAGCCCCAAAAGGGCAGAAAGGTCGCTTTCGCTGCGGCGAAAGCCATGAATTTCAGAATGGATATACTGATTAGCGGCGTCGGCGGTCAGGGCACCATCCTCGCCTCAAAAATTCTCGCCTGCGCCTATATGTTGGAGGGGCATAACGCCCGTACAGGCGAAACCATCGGCATGAGTCAACGAGGAGGCTGTGTGGTCAGCCATGTCCGCAGCGATGCAAATTCGCCCTATATTCCGCTCGGCAAAGCGGATGTGCTGCTTTCCTTTGAGCTTTGCGAGGGCGCAAGAAATCTTCCGTTTTTGAAAAAAGACGGTGCGGCTGTCATCAATACCGCGCGCATCACGCCGCTGACCGTGGCACTTGGCGCGTGCGAATACGACGAGCCTGCCATGCGTTCTTCCATTGCGGCAAGTGGGAATGCACATTTTATTGATGCAGAAGCCATCGCCCGCGAGGTTGGATCAACCAAAGCCGTCAACACCGTGCTTGTGGGTGCGGCATTCGGTCTCGGACTGCTTTCGCTGAAGCGGGAAAGCATTGTGGAAGCCATCCGCATGAACGTGGCAGAGCGTTTCTTTGAGATGAACGTCCGTGCTTTGGAAGCGGGCATTGCATCTCTACACTAATCGAAAGGATCAACACCAATGCAAAATATCGAGTTTTCCAAACTGAAGGCGGCGCTTACATATGCGGCGGAGCATTCGGATTTTTATAAAAAATTATACGGCGGTGCGGGCGTGCAGGCGACAAAGGTGGAAACATTTGCCGATTTTGAGGCGCTCCCCTTCAGCGATAAATACGACTTACGCAACACCTATCCGCTGGGACTGCAGGCGGTACCGGACGAGGATGTGGTGCGTATCCATTCCTCATCGGGAACCACGGGCAATCCTGTGATCATCCCCTATACCGCCAATGACGTGGAGGCTTGGGCAACCATGTTCGCCCGTTGCTATGAGACGGCAGGCATCACAAAGCTCGACCGCATGCAGATCACACCGGGATACGGACTTTGGACGGCAGGCATCGGCTTCCAGGCAGGCTGTGAAAAGCTGGGCGCCATGGCGATTCCGATCGGCCCCGGCAATACAGAAAAACAGCTTCAACTCATGCAGGATCTGCGTTCCACCGTTCTCTGCGCCACCTCCTCCTACGCGCTTCTGCTTTCCGAGGAGATCAACAAGCGCGGCATCCGTAACAACATTCATCTGAAAAAGGGCATCATCGGCTCCGAGCGTTGGGGCGATCTGATGCGCGCGCGCATCGCGGAGAATCTGCAGATCGAGCTGTTTGACATCTACGGTCTGACGGAGATCTACGGTCCCGGCATCGCCATCGACTGCGAATGCCACGACGGCATGCACTATTGGGATGATTATTTCTACTTTGAGATCATCGATCCCACCACGGGGAAGATTCTCCCCGACGGCGAGATCGGCGAGCTGGTCATCACCACCCTGAAAAAAGAAGCGGCACCGCTCATTCGGTACCGCACCCACGATCTTACACGGATCCTCCCCGGAAAATGCGCTTGTGGCAGAGAATATCCCCGTATCGACCGCATTCTCGGCAGAACGGACGATATGATCAAGGTCAAGGGCGTCAACATTTTCCCCGGACAGATCGAGGAGCTGATCCAATCGGTTCCCGGGCTTTCCAGTGAATATCAGATCGTCATCGCCCACACTGAGGGCAAGGACATCATGACCATGCGCGTGGAAGCGGAGGAAGGCGCGGATAAAGCAAAGGTCGCAAACGGCGTGATCGCTGCTTTCAAGACCAAAATCGGCATCAAGATCGAGTGCGAGGCGCTGAATATCGGCGAGCTTCCCCGTTCCGAAAAGAAGTCGAAGCGCGTATTCGATTACCGCGAGGACTGAATACATTCAAGGAGGCTCATCATGCAGATGAATCACGATGGCATGTATCACATTGGCTTGCGCCCATCCGATACAGCGAAGGCGGCTATTATCTGCGGCGATCCCGGTCGCGTGGAAAAGATCGCGCGAATGATGGACAGCGCAGAGTTTGTGGCGTCAAAGCGCGAATATACCACTTGGTCGGCAATGCTTGACGGCAAACGTGTGCTGATCGTCTCCCACGGCATCGGAGGTCCCTCCACCGCCATCTGCATAGAGGAGCTGAATATGCTGGGCGTCAAAACGCTCATTCGCGTGGGCACCTGCGGCGGCATGGCAATGGATGTAAAAACCGGCGATCTGGTCATTGCACAGGCTGCCATCCGTGCGGAGGGAACCTCGAGAGAATATCTGCCCATTGAATTTCCCGCTATCGCGGATTTTTCCGTCACAGCCGCTCTGAAAAACGCGGCGGAAGCTCTCGAAAAACCGCATCACATCGGCGTTGTTCATTGCAAGGATTCCTTCTACGGACAGCATGAGCCGTCCCGCATGCCGGTCGGCGGCGAATTGGCGGCAAAATGGAGCGCTTGGCTGAAGGGCGGCTGTCTCGCTTCGGAAATGGAGACCGCGGCGCTGTTCACCGTTTCTGCGACGCTCGGCATGAAGGCAGGATGCGTTCTTCGCGCGGTTTGGAATCAGGAGCGCGCCAATGCGGGCTTCACCGATTCCGACGACGGCGACGAGCTTTCCGCGGCGCGTGCGGCAATCGAAGCCATCCGCCGTTTTCTGTGATACGATCTGCCCCCAAATAAAACGAAAAAAGATGAATGGAAGCTGCAAATCTCCATTCATCTTTTTGATTTTTTGAAAAGATCAGTTGTTCATGTGGCACGCGGTCAGCTTGATCAGCAGGTTGATGTCATCGGGCTGAATTTTTGCCGGATAAGCAGCCTTATTGCGCACGGTCGCGCCGCATTTTTCGCAGCGATACACAATGATATATCCCTTTTTGGGATCGGGAAGCACCTGAATCGGTCGAAGCAGCCCCAAACAGTCATTGGCTCTGTCGCCCGGATTGATGTCGATGTGAATGGAGCAAAGACATTTCGGACAATGGTCACGGGATGTCACGCCAAGCGGCTTTACCTCAAAGCCGCAGTTGCGGCAAGTAAAACCGCTGTCATTTTTTTGAAATCGTCTTTCTTCCATCATTTGTTTTTTCTCCTGTCATTTGGTTGTATAACATTCCGTCATCTGCACATAATAAGCACGGACAAACACCGAAAGGAATGTAAAGAATATGATCAAATATGCATATAAGAAACCGCTGGTTGCGTTTTTTATGATCCTTATGATCACTGCCGTTTTTGCTATTGGCGCGGCGGCAATGGGCGTGCGCGAGGGCGCATCTCCCTCCGCAAGCAACAATCCGACAGGACCGAGCGCCGCAGACTCCACAGCTGCAGATCAAGCCAACGATGCTTTTGAAGGCGGCGCGGCAGGCGCAGGCGTGGATGAAACGCAAGGCGGCATGAGCGGCACCCCCTCCGAATCCGCCCCGGGTACGGGAGAGTTCGCGGATGACACCACAGGCAACGATTCAAAAAACCCCGCGGAATCCGCCATCGACGGCGTGATCACCGATGGTAGCAACGCACTCAGCGATGCAATGGATTCCAACACAAACGAAAGCGGAACCGCAGAAAACGGCATGCAAAACGGTGACGAAAATGCGGATGGCTTCAGCATTTGGGGCATTATCATCGCCATTGTAGTGGTTGCCGCCGTTGCCGCTTTGGTTCTCGTCTTTGTATCAAAAAAGAAGTAGATCCGATCAGAAGATGTCGCGTAAAACGCGGCATTTTCTTTTGGTTCCATGCGATTTTTGGTTTTTATTTTCCCACACAGAAGCGGTGGAAGATACCGTCCACGATTTCTTCCGTCACACGACGTCCGTCAAACTCGGACAGCTCGGACAGCGCCGCTTCCAAATCGAAGCCCGCTGTATCGGCGGTGCTTCCCGCCGCAAGCTGTGACATGGCACTCCGCACATATTCGAGTGCGCGTGAAACCGATGCATTCTGTCTTGCCGTTGTTAGGACCGCCGTGGTATCGTAGTCGATCTTACCCTGCACAAACAGATCCTCCACCAGCCTCCGCAATTCCTTTAGTCCGCATTCCGTCGCGGCGGAAAGGCGGATGTTATGTGCAAATACGTCGGATTTGCTGACCATATCGCAGTCAAAAACTTCGTTCAGATCCGTTTTATTGAAAATGGCGATCTTCACACCGCCCACCGATCGCAAACGCTCGATCAGCGCCAAGTCCTCCTCGTCAAAGGCGCGGGAAAGATCAAATACCGCAAAAATCAGCTCCGCGCGCGCAAGCATTTCCAGCGACCGATTGACACCGATGCGTTCCACCACATCTTCCGTCTCGCGGATTCCCGCCGTATCGCAAAGGCGCAGCATGACGCGCCCAAAAGAAACGGTTTCCTCGATCACATCACGGGTGGTCCCCGCCACATCCGTCACAATGGCTTTTTCGCGGCCTACAAGGCGATTGAGCAGGGAAGACTTACCTGTGTTGGGCTTTCCCACGATCGCCGTCTGTATTCCCTCACAGACCGCCCGTCCGATGCGATAGGTGCTTTGCAGTGCCGACAATTCCTTTTCGATGCCGATTAGCGCAGTCATAACCTCCGCCGCGCTCAATTCCGCTAAATCCTCATCGGGGAAGTCAACATTCGCGTAAACGCCCGTTACAATGGTTTTGAGCTGCTCATACAACGCGTCCGCCTTTCGTTTGATGATGCCGCGCTCATGGGAAATTGCCAGCGCCAGCTGTTCTTCACTCTGCGCATCAATCAGCATGCCCACCGCCTCTGCCTGTGACAGAGAGAGCTTGCCGCTTGTAAAGGCGCGGCGGGTAAATTCTCCGGCAGATGCCTGAACTGCACCCGCTTCAAAAATCGCTTCCAAAACCTTTTCGGTCAACAGAATTCCGCCGTGGCAGCTGATTTCCGCAACATCCTCTCCCGTGTAGGAGCGCGGCGCGCGAAAGACGGTACACATGCCGTCGTCAATCTGTCTGCCACCCTTCAAAATGGCGCCGTATACGCATTTTGCGTGCGGCTGTGCAGATAAAGGCATCCCATCGGCGGGACGAAAGCAGCGTTCTGCCACTTCAATGGCTCCATCTCCCGAAATGCGGATGACCGCAATGCCGCCGCGTCCGTATGCGGTGGAAATGGCGGCTATTGTATGATTCATATGCTACCTCTTTTTATCGGCACAGCTAAATTGCAAGCGGTGCCGTCGTTATCAAAAAATGCGTCGGACTTGCCGACGCATTTTTGTTTTTTATTTGTCGTCGGATGTATCTCCGAGCAGGCTGCTTAAATACTCATCGAAGTCCTTGTACTTCTTCGGCTGCTCGCGCGCGGGCTTTTCCTTGGTGCCGTAAGTCGAGATCAGATCCGACAGCTCCTCGGCAGAAAGCTTTTCGCCATCGTCATACATGGGCGCTGACGGCTTTGCGGCGGGTTTCTTGGCGTTTTTATATTCGCCTGCGTTTCTTCTGCGCTCTCCGCGGGACGAACGCTCTCCGGAACGGGAACGGCGGCCTTCGCCGATTCTTTCCTTCTTGCCCTGCGGAACGCTGAAACCCTCGCTCTCCGAATAGATCACAACGCGGCGATTGTTATCCACGCCCACCGAATTGGTGGAAATTCCCTCGATGGTCTGCACCTCGGAATGGATAATGCGGCGCTCATAGGGCGTCATGGGCTCAAGCATTACACTCTTGTTTGTTCTTTGCACCTTAGCAGCCATGCGGCGCGCCAGCATACGGAGCGTCTGCTCACGCTTTTCACGATAATTTTCCACATCAACCGTAATGTGTACATAATCACGGGATTCGTCTTCCTCGCGCTTGTTTGCCGCAAGATTGGTCAGATATTGAAGTGCCTCCAATGTATCGCCGTGATGTCCGATCAAAACACCCGCTTCATCGCCGATGACATTGATCACGCGGTCATTTCTGCGCAGAGTCGTCATTTCGACCTTTGCATTGACCTCCATATTGGCAAGCAATTCTTCCACAAATTTCTTTGCAATGACTTCTCCGCCGACTTTTTGCTCAACCTTGATCTTTGCAAGGCCTGCACCAAGCCCGAGAAAGCCTGCTTTTTCCTGCTCCAGCACCGTGTAGGTGAGAGCTTCCGCATTGGTGCCCAGCTCTTCAGCAGCGGCAGCCAGCGCGGCATCCACCGTTTTGCCGGTAAATATCAGTTCCTGTTTCACCGTTTGGCTCTTCCTTTCACTATCGTTTTGTCGTATTTACAGACGGGATTATTCCGCCTTGTTTTCATCCGTTTTTGCAGTTTCGTCTTCTTTTTGGGGATCCTCCGTCTTTTCGTGACGGTTATCTTCCTTCAGTTTGGGAGCTTCTGCCTTATTGACGCCTTCCTTCAGAGCGGGCTTGCCGTTTTCGGGCTTCGTTTTCGCGGGCTGCTCGTCCTCTTCATCAATGCGATGCAGGGAGCGGACCTTTTTCTTCTGCTGTTTTTTGGAAAGAGGCTTTACATTTGCTTCGCGCTCGGCTGCCTTGTAATCCTCCTCGGTAAACTGCGGCAGCGGAATCAACTTGGAAATGATGATACGCTCAACAACGCTGAGAATGTTACGGAAGATCCAGTACAGACCGATTGCCGCAGCGATGGTGAACGAGATATACACCGAAAGCAGCGGCATGGAAAGCTGCATGATGCGCATAGACGCATCGGGCTTTGCATCGGGATTGGGATTGTAGGTAAACTTCTTCATGATGAAGGTGCTTCCCAGCGTAACAAGAAGGGTAAACAGAGGAATCAGAAGAAGCAAATTGACGTCATTGAAGGACGGCACCTTAGAAAGGTCCATGCTGCCGAAAATTACAAAGTTGGGAAGAATCTCCTCGGTCAGCACTTCGCCGTTTCCGTCCACAAAATTTTCCAGACCAAGCTCGCGGATCTTCGTGATCAAATCAATTTCGCGTGCCTTGACTTCCGGTGCAAAATTTTCAAAGCCGACCATTTCCGCCGCGCTCATCAACTCATAAATTTTTGCCTGAATTGCCGATATAACATCTGCGCCGAAACCGCAGATGTATTTGAGCGGGCTGACAACAACATTATACAGCGAGAAGAGGATTGGCATCTGAATAAGCAGCGGCAAGCATCCACCCATCGGGTTGAAATTCTCGCGCTTATACAGATCCATGATTTCGTTGTTCAGCTTTTGCTGTGTCGCCTGATCGGTGCGTCCTGCATATTTTTTGCGGATTGCCATTTCCTTGGGGCGCAGAGTTGCTTGCTTAACCGTGTTTTTCTGTTGCTTGATACCGAAGGGAAGCAACAGAATCTCAAGCACAATTGCAAAGAAAAACAGCGCCAACGCGTAGTTTTGTGTAAGCTGATAGCTGATTTTTATAATATAACCAAGCGGTACGTTGATAATATCCCAAATATTCATGTTCCTATGTAATTTCTCCTTAAATTACGGATTTTTTGTCCGTTTATTTTTCTTCTTTTCAGGAACGGGATCAAAGCCTCCCTTTCCAAAGGGATTGCAGCGCAAAATCCGCCACACCGTCAGCGTAAACCCCACAAAAAAGCCGCGCTTTTGGAATGCCTCCAAAGCATATTCGGAGCATGTGGGCGTAAAGCGGCAGCAGGGCGACTTCAGCGGAGATATAAATTTTCTGTACAGCCGTATCAGAAAAACCGCAATGTATTTCATTACCCTTTCTCCGAAATTCGCATGCCGAGCTTTGAAAAGGCGGCATTCAGATCGTATTTGATGTGCTGTGATTTGGCAGCTGCGATGCCTGCACGGGCAACGATGACGATCAAAAAACCACGCTTGATCGGAAACTCCGCATTCGAAAGACGATAACCTTCCCTGATGATGCGCTTTGCACGATTTCGCACAACGGCTCCGCCGAGTTTTTTGGTAACGGTAATGCCCACACGATTTAGGCTCTGCCCTGTAGGATTAGCCCTCGCAAGCCTGGCCGCCGCATAATCGGGCAATATATAGACGACAACATGACGCCCGACGAATTTTTTTCCGCGGGCGTATGCCTTCGAATACAAATGATTTTCCGTAATGGCGCCAAACTTCATTTTCTATTATATCCCTTATTTATGACGTAAAACCATTTTCAGGTGTAAATTTTTTCCGCATCACAATAAAAACCCCCGAAAGACGGGATCTTACCCAGCGCTTCGGCGGTTTAGCAACGATTTTCAACTACAGAGCATACTCAATACAACCCAATATCTTTATACTGGGTTGTATTTCTGTCTGCCTTGGCTTAGGGGAAAATTAGTAGGTAAGCTGCTTTCTTCCCTTCGCGCGTCTTCTCTTGAGTACCTTTCTTCCGTCAGCGGTTCTCATTCTCTTTCTGAAACCATGCTCAACCTTTCTCTGACGCTTCTTAGGCTGGTAAGTTCTAAGCATTGATAGACACCTCCTTATCACTTCGGTGATAAGTCTGAAAAATTTTTCAGACCCTTATACGGTAGACTTGCTTTGGCAAGTCATGCTCTTAAATATGGATTGTAATTCTCAATGAATACAAATTCACACAATAACACTTAATATTATACACAATTGCAATGGTATTTGTCAAGGGCTTTTCGAAAAAAACTTATTTTTTATAAAAACTTTTTATAAAGACCGAAAACGGCGATTTTAATATATCTTAAAAAATCTTTGAAAAATGTTGTTTTTAAGGCTCATTTTTTCATCGAAAGACTTGAAATTTTAATCATTCTATGATATAATAAATATAACTATATATATTATATGTAGTTTTTTCGCAAAAACCGTATGTTATAACAGAAAGGAATTCTCAAATGCAGCCCTTCAATGAAATATGGGATCGGGTTTTGAGCGAGCTGACGGAAAAATACGGCAAGCTTGTGTCGGATCTTTGGTTTGCCAGCCTGACTCTGACCGAATTTACCGATACCATGGCAGTGATCGTTTGCGATATGCCCTTTAAGTATACCATTCTCAAAAGCAAATATATTGATTCCATCACCGATGCATTTACCAAGGTGGTCGGATTCACCGTTAATGTTATCATTGTGGACAAAACCAGCGATCCGCTGGAATATGCAAAATATGTGCAAAACATCGGCGACGTGCCCGAGGCGGTCAATCTTGCCGATCTGCCGCAGTTCGGTGCTCCCGCTTCGGTTGACGGCAATGACAGCGATTCTCAAAAAGCCGGTCAGCCGCAGATTCATCAGAACGAATATACCTTCGACAACTTCATCGTCGGCAGCTCCAACAAATTTGCACATGCCGCTTCCGTGGCGGTCGCCAACGAGCCCACCTGCCAAGCAAATCCCGAAAATTATACTTATAATCCGCTGTTTATCTACGGCTCCAGCGGACTTGGCAAAACCCACCTTTTGTATGCCATCATCAATCGCATTCGCGAAACCAGACCGGAGCTGAAGATCATCTACGTCAAGGGCGAGGAATTCACCAATCAAATGGTGGACAGCATCGCAAAGAAGGTGCCCGAGCAGTTCCGCGAAAAATATCGCACCGCGGATGTGCTTCTCATCGACGACGTGCAGTTCATTGCCGGACGCGATGCGACTCAGGAGGAATTTTTCCATACCTTCAACGCGCTGTATGAGGATCACAAGCAGATCATCCTCACCTCCGACCGTCCGCCCCGCGACATCAAAACGCTGGAGGAGAGACTGAAAACCCGCTTTGAATGGGGAATCACCGCCGATATTCAACCGCCGGATGCGGATCTTCGCGCCGCTATTCTCAAAAAGAAGGCGATTTCCATGAATATTGAGCTTTCCAATGAGGTCATCAATTATCTGGGCGAAAATCTCAAGAGCAACATCCGTCAGATGGAGGGCGCCATCAAAAAATTAGGCGCACTCAGTCTTCTGACCGGCGCGCCCATCACCATTGAGCTTGCAAAGAGCTCCGTTTCCGATTTGATGACAGGCGATCAGCCCGTATCCATTACCATCGACCGTATCCTTGAAGCCGTGGCAAAAAAATATTCCGTTTCCGTGGAGGATCTCAAGGGCTCCAAGCGTACAAAGGAAATTGCTTACGCACGACATATCGCCATTTATCTGCTCCGTAAGATAACGGATATGTCCCTGCCGCAAATCGGCAAGCTTCTCAAGCGCGACCATTCCACCATCATTTCCTCTCTGAAAACCGCGGAGAAGGAGCTGGGTGCCAACACCCAAACGGATGCGGATGTGAATGAGCTGATGAAGGAGATCAGAGGCTGATACCGAGCTTTCAACATCAATATTGAAGTTATAAACGACTTTTCAACAACTTGTTGTTAATTTTGTGGAAAAGTTGTGCGCAATCCGAAAAACAGTCCCTATGACCGTTCTTTTTGCATGTGGATAAAAAAGAAACACCCTGTCAAAAAATAGAAAACAATGTGGCTTTTTATTCCAACGCTTTGCATGTTGTCAACAAATCGTTTTTCCACAATTTTTTCTTTGATTTGTTTTCCCTTTCTTTTATTCACAGAAATATCCACATTCCAACAGAAAAATTTCCACATTCGTCAACAGCCTGTTTTTCATCGACCGGACTGTTAAAATCATCCACAATTTTATAACGCGATCCCCACAGCAAAATTAAAAATTTTATTATGGATTTTGTCAGACAGGATTTGATAAACCCTCTCTTTCCACAGTAGCAACAATGCCTACTACTGCTGCTACTAAAATAATTATTATTTTCTTTTTATTTTTTAATTTTAGTATAAAGGATTCGACGTGAAATATCTCTTCACGCTCGTTGGGAAACCATTATGAAAATCAGATTTACCCGTCCGCTGCTTCTTGACGCTGTCGGTACTGCCATGTACAGCGTTTCTTCAAAAAATACCATCACTTCCGTGGAAGGCATTTTGATCAACTGTGAAGGCGAAAAGGCTGTTCTGATCTCCTATGATTTAGAAAAAGGTATGCGTATTGAGGTGGAAGCGGAGATCGTTGAACCCGGCTCCTGCATCATCAATGCACAAAGTCTTTATTCCATTATTAAATTGATGCCGGCAGGCGTCATTGAACTTGAAACCGATGCGTATTACCGTGTCAAAATTTCCAGTGGCAGCTCTGAATTTGAGCTGAACGGCATAGATGCCAAGGAATTTCCCACCCTTCCCGATATTTCGAATGTCAACGGCTTTACCATCAAGCAGGGCGACTTAAAGAGCATCATCAATCAAGTCCTCTTTGCGGTGGCGCAAAACGATGCGCGTCCCACCTTTAACGGTGCGTATTTCCGTTTGAAGGGCAATCATATCACTTCCGTCGGATGCGACAGCTTCCGTCTTGCGATTCGTGAAAAGACCTGCGATCTTAACAATGCGGATGATCTCGATACATCCTTTGTTGTTCCGGGAAGAACACTCAGCGAAGTCGTTAAGCTGCTCACTGATGCGGATGAGGATGTTTCCATCAACGTGAGCCGCAAGCAGGTGATCTTCCGCTTTGAAAAGAAAAATATCGTATTTTTCTCTCGTCTGATCGAGGGCGAATACATTGATTACGAGCGCATTATTCCCAAAAACAGCACGATTTTTGTAGAGATCGACACCGATCTGTTTGCGGGCGCCATTGAGCGCGCTTCGCTGGTGACAGACGATTCCGCAGGAAAGAATAAATCCCTTGCGCGCTGTCATTTTGCTGATAACAAGCTCAACATCACCTCTGTTTCGGTCAATGGTAAGGTTCATGATGAGATCACCACCTCCCATGAAGGCGGCGAAATTGAGATCGGCTTCAATTGCCGCTATCTCACCGATGCACTGAAGGCATCCATGAGCGACAAACTGCGGTTATCGCTTTCCAGCCCCTTCATCAGCATGGTGATCGAGCCCATTGATGCAAGTGATGATGACAAATTTATCTTCCTCGTTCTGCCCTGCAAGATGAAATGATCGCCGAAAGCGTCACTTACAAAAGCTTCCGCAACATCGTCGAGGCAGAAATTCGCCTATCCCCCGGTGTCAATGTATTGATCGGCAACAATGCCGAGGGAAAAACCAATGCTCTGGAGGGCATTTATCTCATGGCGAGCGGTAAGAGCTTCCGCACGTCAAGGGAACGGGATATGGTGAGATTTGGTGATCCCTTTTTTGAAGTGGGGTTGTCGATGCTTGATCATCGCAGAGAGCAGCAGTTGACCTTCAAAGCGTATGCCGAATCAAGCAAGCGCCGCAGCTGCACAAAAAACGGTGTTCCGCTGACAAGGATATCCGAGCTTCTCGGCGTATTCCGTGCAGTTCTGTTTTGTCCCGAGCATCTTGCGATCGTAAAGGCAGGACCGGCGGAGAGACGAGCTTTTATGGATATCGCTCTCTGTCAGCTTCGTCCGCTGTATTTGCGATCACTTCAGCGATATCATAAGATCCTGCTCGAGCGAAATGCTCTTCTTAAACAGCTTGCGGATCATTCCGGTGAAGCGGCTTTGCTTGAAATTCTATCGGAACAGCTTGCTAAAGAAGCGGCGCTCATCCGTCTAACAAGATGCGAATATGTGAGTCGGCTTGATGATTTTGTCCATCGCTTTTTTGAAGAGCTTTCCCAAAGTGGAGACGAAGGCTGTCTTGAAAAGCCTTCCCTAAAATATAAAAATTCGCTGAAGATTGACGACCGCTTGACCGAGATGGAAGCTTTTGAGCAATATCGAACCCTTCTGACATCGAATACAGAGCGCGAGATCGCCGCAGGAGCCACGTTGTACGGTTCCCATAAGGATGACATCGAAATCTTTTTAGAGGGCAGAGAGGCGCGTGTATTCGCTTCACAGGGGCAACAGCGATCGCTGGCTTTGGCAATGAAGTTAGGTGAAGGAGAAATTTCCATGGAATATTCGGGAGAATATCCGGTATTCCTGTTTGATGATGTGTTATCGGAGCTGGATCCGCGCAGACAAAAGTTTTTGTTGTCGAGGCTGACGGACCGACAGGTGATTATGACCACCTGTACACCGCCTCCTGTGGAATCCGATGCCACGTTTATTCATGTAGAAAACGGTGTCTATACGCCAAGAAAATAAAGGAGCTTTTTTCCATGTATGTGCATGCGGGAAACAACAGGATCATTCGAAAACGGGATATTCTCGGTATCTTTGATATGGATACTGCCACAATGGCGCCTGCCACTAGAGAGTATCTGCGCGCCGCCGAAAAGGAAGATCGCATGGTGAACATCAAAGAGGAAATTCCAAAATCCTTTATCGTTACATGCAAGGAAAAAGGAAAAACCATCGTATATGTATCCCAAATATCCTCCTCTGCGCTGATTGGAAGGATTCATGCAGGGTTTGGAGTTTGAATATTACAGGCAAAATTTGAAAGGACGCGGCAAATGATGCCGCGGGGTTTTTAAGGAATGTCAGAACAAAAACAGAATCATTATGACGAAAACCAAATACAGGTGTTAGAAGGTCTGGAGGCTGTCAGAAAGCGTCCGGGTATGTACATCGGCTCCACTTCAAGCCGCGGTTTGCATCATCTGGTATATGAGATCGTGGATAACGCCATCGACGAGGCATTGGCAGGATACTGCGAATCCATCGTGGTGACGCTGTATCCCGACAACAGCGTTTCGGTGCAGGACAACGGACGCGGCATTCCCGCGGGAATCCATCCCAAAATGGGCATTCCCACGCTGGAGGTGGTTTACACCGTTTTGCATGCGGGAGGAAAATTCGGCGGCGAGGGCTACAAGATCGCGGGCGGTCTGCATGGCGTAGGCGCATCTGTTGTAAACGCTCTTTCCGAATGGGTAGAGATCGACAATTGCTATGACGGCAACCGTTATACCGAGCGTTTTGAATACGGTAAGGTGGCGCGTCCCTTCAAGCATGTGGGCTCTTCTGACGGAGCGCACGGTCTGTATGTGCGCTTTATGCCTGATTCCACCATTTTCGAGGAAACCGTATTTGAATATCAGACGGTGTTAAACCGTCTGCGTGAGCAGGCATTCCTCAATGCCGGTGTGAAGATCATTCTGCGTGACGAGCGTGGCTTGAAGGCAGAGGAAGAAAATGCATCTGACGAGGAATCCGGCGACACCCCCGCACCCAAATTCGGACCGGAGGAAGTCGTGCTTTGCTACGAGGGCGGTATCCGCAGCTTTGTAGAGCATCTCAATAATGCGCGCAGACTCGCAATGATCCATCCCGAAGTCATTTACATGCGCGGTGAAAAGAACGATGCCATCGGTGAAGTCGCCATTCAGTATAATGACAGCTATAACGAAACCCTCATGTCCTTTGCCAACAACATGCACACCATCGAAGGCGGAACCCATGAGACGGGCTTCAAGCAGGCTCTGACAAATGTACTCAACGATTATGCCCGCAAGCATAATATTCTGAAGGCAGATGACAAAAATCTTTCGGGCGAGGATACCCGCGAGGGAATTTGCGCCATCATCAGCGTTAAGCTGACGGATGCGCAGTTTGAAAGCCAGACAAAGGCTAAACTCGGCAATTCAGAGATGCGAACGCTGGTGGCGGGTATCGTTTCTGAAAAGCTGTCCGAATATTTTGAAGAAAATCCCTCTACCGCAAGGGCGATCATCGAAAAATCCCTTGCCGCATCCCGTGCAAGAGAGGCGGCGAGAAAAGCACGCGAGCTTACCCGCCGCAAGAGCGTATTGGAAGGCTCCACCCTTCCCGGAAAGCTGGCGGACTGTCAGGAGCGCAGTGTGGAAGTGACCGAGCTTTATTTGGTCGAGGGTGATTCTGCAGGCGGTTCTGCAAAGACGGGTAGAAATTCCAAGTTCCAAGCCATCCTTCCGCTGCGCGGAAAGGTGCTGAACGTGGAAAAAAGCCGTCTTGATAAGGTTTACACGAACACATCCCTCATTCCGATTATTCAGGCGCTTGGTTGCGGTATCGGTGAGGAATTTGACATTGCAAAGCTCCGTTACGGCAAAATCATTCTGATGGCCGATGCGGACGTGGACGGCTCTCATATTCGAATTTTGCTGCTTACCTTCTTCTTCCGTCATATGCGCCAGCTCATCGAGGAAGGGCATGTTTATCTTGCCCAGCCGCCGCTTTACAAGCTGACAAAGGGCAAAAAGAATTTCTACGCATATTCCGATGCGGAGCGAGACACCATTTTGGCGGAGCTTGGCGACAATGTCAAGACCAGCCGCTATAAAGGTCTTGGTGAAATGAATGCGGATCAGCTTTGGGAAACCACCATGGACCCCGAAACCCGTACGCTTCTCAAGGTCAACATTGAGGATGCCATCGCTTGTGACGAAACCTTCTCCATCCTCATGGGTGACAAGGTGGAGCCGCGCCGCGAATTCATCGAAAAGAACGCGGTCTATGCGACCAATCTTGATATCTGATCAAAAATTTTCTACAAAAATATAAACGTGTACAAAAAATCCACAGTTTGTGCATAAGCCTGTGGAAAACTCGCAAAACAATCGTTTGAAAATAAAAATCTAAAATAACTGAAATGCCTGAATATAGCAGGAAAAATCAGAACTGATCGCTTTGAAAAAAACAGTTTGACAGCATGACGGGCATATGTTGGAAACCTATGGGATCATGGCGATTCCACATGAGAATGGGTGAGAATATCCACAGGGTTATTTCACCGAAAATAAACGAGGAACATAATGGATAACAAAGAAAAACAAGAAAATCTGGAATTTCCCAATCAGAAAATTGTTGGCATTGAAATGGACCAAGAGGTCAAAAATTCGTTCATTGCCTATTCCATGAGCGTTATCATGTCCCGTGCATTGCCGGATGTTCGCGATGGATTGAAGCCGGTCCACCGCCGCATTCTCTATGCAATGTATGAGGATAAGTTGACCTATGACAAGGAATTCCGCAAGTCTGCTACCACCGTCGGTAATGTGCTCGGTCGGTACCATCCCCACGGCGACTCCGCTGTTTATGACAGTATGGTACGCCTTGCCCAGCCCTTCTCCCTGCGTTATACGTTGATTGAAGGTCAGGGTAACTTCGGTTCGGTGGATGGCGACCCTGCGGCGGCTTACCGTTATACGGAAGCGCGTCTGGCAAGACTTGCCAACGAAATGATGTCCGACATCGACAAGAATGTGGTGGATTTTGCACCGAACTTTGACAACAGCCTCAAGGAGCCGACGGTTCTTCCGTCCCGCTTCCCCAATCTGCTGGTCAACGGTTCCATCGGTATTGCCGTCGGTATGGCGACCAATATTCCGCCCCATAATCTGGGCGAGGTCATTGACGGCGCCATTTATCAGATGGAAAATCCCGATTGCTCCATCAAGGATCTGATGCAGTTTATCAAGGGCCCCGATTTTCCCACCGGCGCAACGCTTTACGGCTCCAACGGCATTTATGAAGCCTATACCACGGGTAAGGGTAGAGTCATGGTGCGCTCCAAGTGCCAGATCGAGGAGGATAAGCACCGCATTATCGTAACGGAAATCCCCTATCAGGTCAACAAGAGCCTTCTTGTGGAATCCATCGGTTTCCTTGTGCGCGACAAGCGAATTGAGGGTATCACCGACGTTCGCGACGAGTCGGGCAGAGACGGTATGCGTATTGTTATCGAATACCGCCGCGATGCAAACGGACAGATCATTCTCAATCAGCTGTACAAATATTCGCAGCTGCAGGATACCTGCGCCATCAATCTGCTGGCACTTGTGGATAATGTGCCGAAGGTTTTGAATCTAAAGCAGATCCTCAAGTATTATATCGAGCATCAAGAGGATGTCATCACGCGCCGCGTTGCCTTCGATCTCGAAAAAGCAAAGCGCGAAGCACATATTTTTGAAGGCTATAAAATCGCCATCGACAACATCGAGGAGGTCATCCGCATCATCCGTGCCAGCGCATCTGTTGGCGATGCAAAGGTGCAGCTGATGAATCGCTTTGGTCTGACCGATATTCAGGCGCAGGCGATTGTGGAAATGACGCTTGGACGTCTTTCCGGCATGGAACGCCAGAAGATCGAGGAACGTCTTGCAAAACTGTATGAAATGATTGGCGAACTTGAAGCCATTCTTGCGGACGAAGGCAAGATCAAGCAGATTATCAAGGACGAAATGTTAGAGATCAAGGCGAGATTCGCCGATCCGCGCCGCACCGAGCTTGTGGCTGCGGAAGATGACATCGTTTATGAAGATCTCATCGAGCGCCACAACTGTGTCATCACGCTGACACACGATGGCTATATCAAGCGTCAGCCCGCGGACACCTATACCGCCCAAAAGCGCGGCGGTAAGGGCATCATCGGCATGACCACCAAGGAAGAGGATTCGGTCAGCGATGTTATGGTCGTCCACAGCCATTCGATGATCATGATGTTCACCAACACGGGCAAGGTTCATGTCCGCAAGGTATATCAGATCCCCGAGGCGGGACGCACAGCCAAAGGCTCCAACATCGTCAACATTCTGGCGCTGGAAGCCGGCGAAAAGATAACGGCGGCAATTTCCGTCACGGGATTTGCGGATAACGAATATCTGCTCATGGTCACAAAGAAGGGTATTGTCAAAAAGACGGTTCTTTCCGAATTTGAGTATCAGAGAAAGGGCGGTAAGATCGCGCTCTCGCTGGACGACGGAGACGAGCTTGTATTTGTCAAGCGCACGATGGGCAATGACAGCATCATCATCGCAACCCATAACGGCATGTCCGCACGCTTTGACGAGGCGAATGTGCGCTCCATGGGACGCACCGCAAGAGGTGTTCGAGGCATCAAGCTTTCGGGCGACGATTATGTGGTCGGATGCGTTCTGGTGGATGCGGAAAAATCCCTGCTTACCATCACCGAAAACGGATTCGGCAAACGCTGTGATTTCGATAACTTCATGTCCCACAGTCGCGGTGTCAAGGGCGTTATGTGCCACGGCATCAACGAGCGCACGGGCGCACTTGCGGGCATTGTAGCCGTTCGCGAGACCGATGATATTCTGCTGATCACAGGCGAGGGCACCATTATCCGTACTCCTGTAAGCGGTATTCCGTTCTACAGCCGTTCCGCAGGCGGTGTTATTGTTATGCGACTTGCCGAGGGCGCGACCATCATCAACGTGGCAAAGGTTGCAACCGAAGAAGAAGGCGACGCTTCTGCGGAGGATCAAGGATCCGAGGAGAACGGTACTGCCAACGAAGCGCCGATCATTGAGTCTAATGAAGCAGAGGCTTCAAGCGAGGACGAAAAATAATGAAAAAATTCGCTGTAGCAGCATTTCTTTTGATTCTGTCGCTGACACTTCTTATGTCATGCGGTGGCGGCGCATCGGATCAAACGATCCTTTCTGCATTGGAGGAGCTGGCACCGAAGGCGCATACTTTGTATGGGATTATTTACGGCGATACGCTTCCCCATGGCGAGGCTTTGGACGACGGATACTGTCAGGTATCTGCATCTGCGCCCATGAAGTCGATCTCCGAATTGCGTGCATCCATGGAAACCGTATTTTCCCCTGACTATGTGAAAATCCTTTCCAACACCGCGTTCAGCGGCGTATCCTCGGATGAGGGCATGATCTCGGCAAAATTTACGGAGCGCGGCGGCGTGCTGTTTGTGAATCCCAAAGTCACGGAGGATTTTGGAGAGCCGCGCACCTTTGATCTTTCAAAGGCGAAGGTGTTGAAAAAGAATCCCTATATGGCAATCGTGCTGCTTCCGCACGCAGACGGCGATCTGGAGGTAACGCTTCGGAATGTGGGCGGCGCGTGGTTGATTGACAGCCCAATTTTTTGAAAAAATTGTAAAAATCTATTGCACAATTCGTTTGTTTGGTGTATAATAGAACCATAGAGAAAATATGTTCGGTTTTTGCCGAGAACAAAGAAACGGAGATTGACAAATGAAAGCAAAACAGCAGAATAAGCCCGTTCCATCGCAGATCGTAGACAAAGAAGCAAAGCGTAAGGCGATTGAGGGCGCCATCGGTCAGATAGAGAAAAATTACGGCAAGGGAACCATCATGCGTATGGGCGAAGCTCCCGAGCTGGAGGTCAGCGCCATTTCCACAGGCTCGCTGACGCTGGATATGGCTTTGGGAATCGGCGGCGTTCCGCGCGGACGTATCGTGGAGATCTACGGCCCCGAATCTTCGGGTAAAACCACGGTGGCATTGCATGTAGTTGCCGAAACGCAAAAGCTTGGCGGTGAGGCGGCATATATTGACGTGGAAAATGCCCTCGACCCCGTTTATGCAAAGGCGCTTGGTGTTGATATCGACAGTCTGCTTGTTTCGCAGCCCTCCAGCGGCGAACAGGCGCTGGATATTGCAGAGGCGCGGATTCGTTCGGGTGCAATTGACGTTGTGGTTGTCGATTCGGTTGCGGCGCTTGTTACACAGCAGGAGATCGACGGCGATATGGCATCCTCTCATGTGGGCTTGCAGGCACGTTTGATGTCACAGGCACTCAAAAAGCTGTCCGGTGCTGTGGCAAAGTCCAACTGTGTCATTATCTTTATCAACCAGCTTCGTGAAAAGATCGGTATTTCCTACGGAAATCCCGAAACCACCCCAGGCGGACGTGCGCTGAAGTTCTACGCCTCCGTTCGTATGGAAATTCGCCGCTCCGAACAGCTCAAAGACGGCTCGGAGGTATACGGCAACCACGTCAAGTGTAAAATTGTCAAGAATAAGGTGGCTCCGCCCTTCAAGGTCGCGGAATTTGACATCATCTACGGTAAGGGTATTTCGAGATCCGGCGAGATCGTAGATATTGCCATGGAGCTTGGCTTCATTACCAAGAGCGGCTCATGGTTCTCCTATGGCGATCAGCGCATCGCGCAGGGCAAGGAAAATACGCGCAAGTATTTTGAATCCAACACGGAGCTGATGGAAGAGCTGGCTGAAAAGATCAAGGCACAGCGCGACGATGTGGAAGCGATGATGGGCAACGAATATGAGGATGACGATATGGATGACGATGAGGATCTCGACATCCGCATTCTCGAAACGGACGACGAATAATCGTGCCGCTTGAAATTGCGATCATCAAATTGGAGCCGCGGCGCATGGGCGAGGAAGCGGAGCTGACGGTGCGCATTGCATCGGAGCGCGCGGAATCTGTCCGAGCGGATATCAGAAAGCTTCTTGTGGCGTCAAAGATGCTTTTTGAAGTGGGCAACATCGGTGTAAATTCTTTGCCGTATTTGCTGACGGCGGAGCAGTTTGACACGCTGGAATATAGTGCAAAGCTGTGGGAAGCGGTCAAAAAAGGCATTTCGCTTCTTGGGTACGGCGACAATACCAAAATTGCATTGACGGAGAAGCTCCGTCAGCGCGGATTTGAAAAATATCTTTCGGAGGATGCGGCGGAATACATCGCATCGCTCGGTTACATCAACGAAAGCCGCATTCTTGCGCGGAGCGTGGAGCAGCTTGCCAATGTCAAGCTGTACGGGCCCACGCGTATCAAAAATGAACTGCGAAAAAAGGGAATTTCCACGGAAATTCTTCGCGATGAATTGCCCGCACTGCTTGAAAACATCGACTTTGCGGCAAATCTCATGCGGCTTCTTTCAAAAAAATGCGACATGGAGCGCATTTGCGATCCGAAGTATCGCGAAAGCGTTTACGCGTCGTTGTATCGCTTTGGATACGCGCCGTCTGAAACGAAGGCGGCAATCAAAAGATTACAGGAAAATGAATATGAGTAATAAAATCAAGGTAGGGTTTGTCTCTCTGGGCTGCCCGAAAAATCAGCTTGACACAGAGGTCATGCTGCACGAGTTATATGAAGCCGGCTTTGAAATCGTCTCCGAGGATATTGACGCAGATGTTATCGTTGTCAATACCTGCGCATTTATCGAGAGCGCAAAACAGGAAGCCATTGACAACATCATTGACATCGGCTGGCTGAAGAAAAACCGCACGCTGAAAGCGATCGTTGTTACGGGATGCCTTGCCGAGCGGTATCGCGATGCGATTTTCGATCAGCTTCCCGAGGTGGATGCGATCCTCGGTGTGGGCAGTATCCACAACATTGCCGAAGCCGTCCGCGCGGCTGTCAACGGGGAAAAATATTCTTCTTACGAGGATAAAAACACGGTAAAACTTGGCGGTGAGCGCATTGTTACCACGCCCGAGTATTATGCTTATCTGAAGATTGCCGAGGGTTGTGACAACTGCTGCAGTTACTGCGCGATTCCGTCGATCCGCGGAAAATTCCGCAGCCGCCCCATGGAGGAACTGATAGATGAGGCAAAAACCATGGAGGCACTTGGCGTGAAGGAGCTTGTGCTTGTGGCGCAGGATACCACCCGCTATGGCGAGGATCTTTACGGCGAATTTAAGTTAGCGGAGCTTCTCAGCCGCATCACCGAGGAAACCACAATCCCGTGGATCCGCGTGCTGTACTGCTATCCCGATAAGATCACCGACGAGCTGGTGGAGGTATTCAAAACGAATCCGCGCGTGCTCAAATATATCGACATGCCGATCCAGCACATTTCCGACCACATGCTGAGCGCCATGAACCGTCACGGCGATGGCGCGCTGATCCGTTCTGTGGTCAAAAAACTGCGCGACAATGTTCCCGAGATGATCATTCGCACCACCGTGATCGTGGGCTTCCCCGGCGAAACGGAGGAGGATTTTACTGAACTGTGTGCATTTGTCAAGGAGGCACGCTTCGATCGACTCGGCGCGTTCACCTATTCCCGTGAGGAGGATACCCCCGCATACGATTTTGACGATCAGATCGACGAGCAGATCAAGCAGGACCGCTATGACATCATCATGCGAACCCAGGGAGACATCACCGAGGAGCAGAATGATGCCATGATCGGCAGAACGCTGACCGTCCTCTGCGAGGATTACGATCCGGTATCCGAAACCTACTACGGCAGAAGTGCAAACGATGCGCCGGAGATCGACGGCAAGGTTTACTTCCGCGCACCGAAAAAGAGCGTGGAAAGCGGCGATTTTGTCGAGGTTAAGATAACCGAGGCGTTGGATTATGATCTTATCGGAGACAAGATCTCCTAAGGCGAAAACTTACGGTAAAAACCATGCCCATTTGGGCGGAAAGGGTGCTTTCGCGCGGCGAAAGCCATGGTCTGATAATGAATCTTCCAAATAAGCTCTCACTCATACGTGTGATTATGGTGCCGATTTTTGTGGCGGTAATTGTACTGCCCTTCCTGCCCGATACATGGTCACGGATCCTTGGTGCAGCGATCTTTATCCTCACCGCATTTACCGACTTTCTCGACGGAATGATTGCAAGAAAGTTCAACTTGATCACGGATTTCGGTAAATTTATTGATCCGCTTGCGGATAAGTTTATGGTGTTTGGCGCCATGCTTGCCATTCTTTACAAATACGAGGATCTTCGCCCTGTCTTTATTTGGGCGGCTCTAATCGTCATTTTCCGCGAGCTGGCGATCACCTCCATGCGTCTGATCCTTTCAAGCGGAGCAGGTAAGGTCGTGGCGGCGGCATGGCTGGGCAAGGTCAAGACCGTGACGCAGATCGTTTGTATTGTTGTTATCTTGCTTGAGCCTGTCATTCTGCCCTCCGGTGGCTATATCCTCAGCTATATCACCATCGCGGCGATGACGGTCATGACGGTATGGTCGGGCATCGACTATATGAAAACCTATTGGCAGTTCCTCGATCCCACGAAATAAAATCAAGCCGCCCATTTTATTGGGCGGCTTACTGTTTTGCCGATTGGAAGCGAAGATGCCATATAATGGCAATAATAACAAATATAACCAAAAACAGCTTCTGCAGAATCATTGGCAGAAGCTGTTTTTTCCTACTGTTCGGTTGTTTCTTGCTTGCGAACGATCTTTCCGTCGGAAAATTCGCCCTCAAAGGTGCGTCCGCTGGGCCATGTATATTTGCCCTTGCCGTGCATTTTATTATCCTTGAACTCACCCTCGTAGGTGTCTCCGTTTGCCCATGTGTAGGTGCCATTGCCTGTGCGGACATCCGCGGCGAAATCACCGACGTAGCGGTCGCCGTTGGGGAAAATAAAGGTTCCTTTTCCTTCCTTGAGCTCATTCACATAGGTGCCTTCATAGGTGGAGCCATCCGCCCATTTGTAAACACCCGCGCCGTTCTTCATGTCGTTCTGAAACAAGCCGGTATAGACCGAGCCGTCCGCCCAAGTATAAGTGCCCTCGCCTTCCTTCATGCCATTCACAAGATACCCCTCATAAATATCGCCGTTGGAGAAGGTATACACGCCATAGCCGGTGATCTGATCCTGAACGAAGTCGCCCTCGTAGATGTCGCCCGAGGCATAGAGCAGCTTGCCTTTACCGCTGCGGCTCAATTCCTTCAGCTCGCCCTCGTAAACATCGCCGTTTGAATAAATAACGGACTTCTTTTCCATGTCAACTTCTGCGACAACGCCGTCGGAATAGTACAGCTGACCCGTTAAAGGATCGCCGTCCTCATCGACGATGCCGAAATATTTGACCGTACCGCCGTCTTCCGTATTGATCTTGATATATCGGATGCCGGAAAAATATATGCATGCCGCAACGATGCCCACCGCAATGGCGGCGATGATCAGAATGGTCAGCATAATACTGAAGGTACTGCGCGTACGGCGCACCCGTTTGTTAGTCTGTTCGTAATTCATATGTTATCTTTTCTCCGAAATTAGAGTATATTGCTCGGGGGTTTGATCCCGTTTATGAAATTATTCAGCATCTGAATGAGATCGGGCACCACGATGAACGATACAAGCGCCACTACAAGAAAGGCAAGCACGGCGAGCAGTACGGAAAGCACGCTGGTTCCCGCGTTTCCGTAGACCAGCTCTGCACGGTGTACCATCTCGTCCGGAATGAAGAATTGTGCCGTTTGGAAGCTGTATTTGAATTCTTTGGCATCCGATTCGCCTTTGACATGCACAATGCGGCGAAGCGAGCTGTTTTTTCGCATGGCAAACCGAACAAACGGGTTTGCACAGCCGATTTCCGTGGCGGTCAATGCCGCATCTGCGGTATGTGCGCCGCGCTCGATCAATCCTCTGATCAAGGAGCCAAGCACAAATTTATTGTATAAGGTGACGCCGATTCCGATCATAAAGCCGATAAAAAGCGACCAAATGATGATGTTGAGAGTCGTAACGGGCTGATCCCCGAGAGTGATGGTATCCCCACAGATTTCCATGAGGTCATTCCATAACGCTTCAAAGAACTCCACCGAAAAACCTCCTTTCGATATGTTTTACATTTGCCGAAATTCTTCTTTTGAAAAATTCGGCAGGTTACTGCTTCTTGATGATGTCGCAACCGACGTACTTGCGAAGCACTTCGGGTACCACAACGCTGCCGTCCGCCTGCTGATTCTGCTCAACAATTGCAGGCAGAATGCGGCTGGTTGCAAGACCGGAGCCGTTGAGCGTGTGCAGGAATTCGATCTTGCCGGTGGATTCGCGCTTGAAGCGCATCTGACCGCGTCGCGCCTGATAATCGCGGGCATTGGAAACGGAGCTTACTTCCTTATATCCATCCATGGACGGAATGTGGATCTCAATATCGTAGGTGCGCGCCATGGAAGCGGAGCAATCCTCCGCCGCAAGCTTGACTGTGCGGAAGAGGAAGCCAAGACCCTTGACAAGCGCTTCTGCCTTACCGACAAGCTCTGCAAATGCGTCGTCCGAATCCTCAGGGCGCGTATACTGAACCATTTCCACCTTGTTGAACTGATGTCCGCGGACCATGCCGCGTTCATCCGCACGATAGGAGCCTGCCTCACGGCGGAAGCAAGGCGTGTAGCTGATGTACTTTCTCGGAAGATCCGCTTCGGTGAGGATCTCATCGCGATGCAAAGCTACCAGCGCAGTTTCTGCGGTAGGAAGCATGAAACGGCGGCGCTCATCCTCGGCAGTCTCCAGCCAATAAACATCATCTGCAAACTTGGGGAACTGACCTGCGGTCAGACCGCACTCGTAGCCGAGCATATGGGGCACCAGTACAAGCTCGTATCCGTCGCCAATATGCGTATCCACAAAGTAGTTGAGCAGCGCCCATTCGAGGCGCGCGCCTATGCCGCGATAGATCCAGAAACCGTTTCCGGACAGCTTAACTCCGCGCTTGTAGTCAATGAGCCCGAGATCGGTGCAGATATCCACGTGATTCTTCGGCTCAAAGTCGAATTTGTGGGGCTCGCCGTAATAGCGAAGCGGCTCGTTATTTTCCTTTCCGCCGGGCTTGAGATCGGGATCGGGTAGATTGGGAAGGCTGAGCATGAGACCCGTGTATTCGACCTCGATCTGCTTCAGTTTTTCGTCGTCCGCCTTGATCTTTTCGGAAAGCTCCTTCATCTGTGCAAAAATGGGGGTGACATCCTCGCCATTCTTCTTGAGCATGGGAATGGATTTGGAGACCTTGTTCTGCTCTGCCTTGAGGGCTTCGGTCTCGGAGATCATGGTGCGGCGCTGTGTATCAAGCGTCAGGATCTTTTCGATGTCTTCGCGCGCATCCTTGCCCTTGTTGGCAAATCGTGTAATGACTTCTTCTGTATTTTCTTTGATGTATTTGATGTCAAGCATTTTTATAAAACTCCCTTATGTATGTGAAATATAGATTATACAAACAGATTTTGCGCTTCGTTTTCGCCAACGAGCTTGCGGATCAGCTCCTCCAACTCATCTGCGTCCTTATAGGAAATGGACAGCGTTTTTTTGCGGTTTGAGTGGGATATGCGAACCTTGCAGCCGATGGCTTGCGTGATTTTTTGCTCAAGCGAAGAATAGTAGCACTTCTCTGCCGTGTCGCACTCGTTTTCTTCTTCATTGGCAACTGTTGCCAGAAGATTGAGCTTTTTGACATATTCCTCGGTGGCGCGCACGGAAAGCATATGCTCACTTACATATGCGGCGGCTTCGGAAATGCGCGATCTGTCGTTGATGCCAAGCAGCGTACGGGCATGTCCTGCGGACAGGGTTTTGTCGGAGACGAGCGCAAGCACATCTTCGGGAAGCTCCAAAAGGCGGAGCGCATTGGTGATGGTGGCGCGGCTTTTGCCGACCTGCTTTGCGACCTGCTCCTGTGTAAGATCATAGTCGTGGATCAGAGAATAATACCCCTGCGCCTCCTCGATGGGGCTCAGATCTTCGCGCTGGATGTTTTCAATCAGCGCAAATTCAGAGGTTTTTCGATCGTCAATATCAAGGATCACCACGGGAACCTCGGTCAGCCCTGCCATTTTGGATGCGCGCCAACGGCGCTCGCCTGCGATGATCTGATAAAAGTCCGAATTTTCAATACTGCGAACCACGATCGGTTGAATCAGTCCGTTCGCTGCGATGGAATCCGCCAGCTGTGAAAGGGCTTCGCTATCGAAGTTTTTACGAGGCTGTCCTTGCCGCGGTTCGATTTGTGATAGGCTCAACGTCTGCGTTTTTTCCTGTGTTTCAAGCGAATTGTCAAGAAAGATCGCGTCAATTCCGCGTCCGAGCGCTTGTTTTTTCTTCATTTGCTTCACTTCCGTTGTATATTTTGGCTTTTATGTTCGTTCTATGATCTCTTTTGCAATTTCAAGGTAAGCCTGCGCGCCCTTGGAATGCTTATCATAATAGAGAATCGGTTCGCCGTAGCTGGGCGCTTCCGAAAGCCGGACATTGCGAACAACGCCTGTTTTGAACAGCTTGTCTGCGTAATATTTCTTCAGCTCGTCCAGCACCTGCATGGAGAGATTGAGTCTGCCGTTATACATGGTGATCAGTATGCCGGTAATCTCCATGGTGGGATTGTAGAGTTTTTTGATCTGCTTGATGGTGAGCATCAGTTGAGACAGTCCCTCAAGCGAATAAAATTCGCACTGCATTGGGATGATGATGCCGTTGCTGGCGGCAAGCGCATTGATGGATAGAATGCCGAGGGACGGAGGACAATCTATAAAGATGTAGTCATATTGATCCTCGACCTCCGCGAGAGCGTTTTTCAAAAGAAGCTCGCGGTTTTCCACGTCCACAAGCTCAAATTCGGCGCCCGTCAGCGATATTTCCGCGGGAATAGCCGAAAGATTCTGAAAGCCCGTGTCAATGATCGCTTCTAAAGCCTTTGCTCGACCAATGATCAGATCGTAGGTAGAATAGCTGATCTTTTTGCGCTGGATTCCCACACCGCTGGATGCGTTTCCTTGTGGATCGAAGTCAACGAGAAGTACGCGCTTGCCAAGCGCGCCCATGGCGGCGGCGCAATTGACGGCGGAGGTGGTCTTTCCGACACCGCCCTTTTGATTTGCAAGAGAAATTGTGTATGCCATTGCCCGCCTCCGGTTTAATCGAAATATGCAGAAAATCTCTACCATTCTATTATATCAGCAAAAGCGGAAAAAGTCAATGATATTTTGTAAATACTCCTTCGAATTCTGTCGAATGATGTTTCACGTGAAACATTACGACGTTTTTTGCGCCGCTTCGGCTACGGGGATGCGGATGGTGAGCGTGATCATGTCATCCTCCTCAAAACGTTCGCTTTGGGCGGCGATGCCTGCCTGACGGACAAGGGAAACCGCCTTGTCAATGGAATTATAAAACATGCGTATATCCTTCAGAATGAGTTTGCGCTGGGAAGGCTCCCTTTTTTCATTTGCATTTTGACTGAGAAAGCGTTCAATATAGGCTTCGGTGGTTGCCACATTCAGATTGTGCGCGTGTATATAGTCGATGATGCGGAGCCGCTGATCCACGGAGCCGACCTTCAGTAGCGCGCGGGCGTGCCGTTCGGTCAGCCCGTAGGAAAGAATCTTTTCTCGCTCCGCCATAGTCAGACGAAGAATGCGGAGCTTGTTCGCTACAAAGGATTGGCTGATCGACAGTTGTCGGGCAACTTCCTCTTGCGTAAGCTTGTACATATCAATCAGCGAGGCAATGGCGCCTGCTTGCTCAAAAATGTTGAGATTCTCGCGCTGGAGATTTTCAATAATGGCTAACTCCGCGGATTTTTTGCTGTCTGCGTTGACAAGAATGCAGGGAATAGCGGCAAATCCGATCATTTTCGCCGCGCGAAAGCGTCTTTCTCCTGCGATGATTTCAAAAATCGGGCCGTAGGCGTTCGCATTCTCCACCTTTCGCACGGTCAGCGGCTGTAAAATGCCGTAGATGCGGATGCTGTCTGCCAATCCGATGATGGATTCATCCTCAAACTGCTTGCGCGGCTGATTGGGATTGGCGATGATGCGCTCGGTGGGGATCATGTGAATGCGCCCGAATTCTTCATTTTGACGGTAGATTTTTTCGCGTTCCTCCAATTCGATCCACGAACGGCGAAGTCGCTCGCGCTCTGCCTCGATTTCACGTTTTGCTTGGCTTTTGAATAATCCGATGGATGTCATCGTTATGACCATGACTTGCGCAGCAAGTCTTCCTTTCTGCCCTGATCGGGCGCGATTTTTCGTCCTCGATTTGCAATTTCTTGCTCTGTTGATATTATGATACCACAGATGCCTGCGCGCAAAGGGCGAATTTTGTATGCGGAAAAATAATAAAACCCGTCGAAAAATTCGACGGGTTGTCAAATCGGGCACGATTGATGCCGATTACAGGGGTTTTTTCTTGATTTGGGAGTAATTTCGCGGATAAATTTGGGAGAGCTGGGAAATTTTCTCAATTACAATGATCTGTCTGGGATTTTCTTCTCCATCCGTTTCGGAAATAAGCGCAAAGCTGTTTGCGGAACGAAGACGACCGCCAAGCTTGCTGATGGCGACCTTTGCCTCTGCAAGCTCCTCGCCTGCGTTTGCCTTCATGGCAATGAATTTGCCGCCTGTTTTGACAAAGGGAAGGCAAAGCTCGCATAAAACATTCAGTCTCGCCACCGCTCTGGCGCAGGAAATGTCGAAACGTTCGCGCAGGTTGGGATCAAACGCCGCATCCTCTGCCCTTGCCGCCATGCAGGTAATATTGGAGAGCTCCAACATTTCCGCGGTCTCGCGGATATAGGCGATGCGCTTGGCGGTGGAATCTAACGCAGTGATATGCAGATCGTGACGGGCGATGGCAAGGGGAAGAGACGGAAAACCGGCACCACAGCCGATGTCGATCAGCGATGCGCCTTCTTCGAGGTAGGGAGCAGCCGTCAGCGAATCAGCGTAGTGCTTGAGAATGATGCCCTCCATATCGGTGATGGCGGTGAGATTCATATGGGCATTGACGGCGAGCATGCGCTCGGTCAGCGTGAAAAACTTCTCCGCCATGGCTTCATTTGCAAAAGACTGCAGATGATTCTGCGAGAGGATCCGACAAAAAGCGGCGATAAATTCATGCTTCTCCATGCGGATACTCCTTTCCTTTGTGCGATGCGAAATAGATGAGCAGAACGGAAATATCGGCGGGCGAAATACCGCTGATACGGGAAGCCTGCCCGATGTTTGCGGGCTGGAATTTGTTCAGCTTTTGCACCGCTTCGATGCGAATTCCTTTGATCTGACTGTAATCAAAGGGTGCGGGCAGCTTCTTTTCTTCCAACTTTGCGGTGCGCGCCACATCTGCCAGCTGTCGCTTGATATAGCCAGCATATTTGATGGCGATCTCCGCCTGCACGCGCACACGGATGGGAAGCTCGGGGCGCGTGGTATCCACCTCCGCCAGCTTGTCATAGGACAGCTCGGGGCGGCGCAGAAGATCCGCCAAACGGATGCCCGTTGCGATGGGCGTGGAGCCGTTTTGCTCCAAAATGGCTGTCAGCGCTTCATTTGGCGGGACGGATACGGATTCAAGACGCTTGATCTCCGCTTGCACCGCGGCGCATTCCGTTTCGAATGCTTCCCAACGGGCATCCGAGATCAATCCGACGCGCCGTCCGATGGGTGTCAGACGCTCTGCCGCGTTGTCCTGACGGAGCAAAAGGCGAAATTCCGATCGGGAAGTCATGATGCGATAGGGCTCTTTTGTTCCCTTTGTGACAAGATCATCAATGAGCGTGCCGATGTAACTGCTTTGTCTTGTGAGGATCATCGGCTCCTCGCCTTTGATCTTCAGCGCCGCATTGATGCCGGCGACAAGTCCCTGTGCAGCGGCTTCCTCATAGCCGGAGGTGCCGTTGAACTGTCCCGCGCCGTAAAGACCGGATATCTGCTTGAATTCCAAGGTGGCATAAAGCTGGGTGGGATCCACGCAGTCGTATTCGATGGCATATGCACTTCGCATGACCTGCGCGTTTTCAAAGCCCGGCAGAGAATGCAGCATCTGCATCTGGATTTCCTCGGGCAGAGAGGAGGAAAAGCCTTCGATGTACATTTCTTTGGTGTCGCGCCCCATAGGCTCCACAAAGAGCTGGTGGCGCTCCTTGTCCGCAAAGCGCATGACCTTATCCTCAATGCTGGGACAGTAGCGCGGTCCCACGCCCTCGATGACGCCCGAATACAGGGGCGAGCGATCCATATTGGCACGGATGATGTCATGGGTTTTTTGATTGGTATAGACGATGTGGCAGGGGATCTGCTCCACGCGATTGAGCGCTTCCCTGTCCGAATCCAAGGAGAAGGGATCCACTTCCCCATCGCCCGGCTGTACCTCTAATTTCGAATAGTCGATGGAATCGCGGTGAACGCGGGCGGGGGTCCCCGTCTTGAAGCGCATCATGGCGATGCCTTCCCGTTCCAAATTTGCGGTCAGCTCGTTGGCGGGAAGCATGCCGTCAGGCCCCGCGGCGTAGGAGGCTTCACCGACGATGATCTTGCCGCGCAGAAAGGTTCCCGAGCAAAGAATGGCGGTCTTGCATTCCCACCGTGCGCCAAGATGGGTGACCACCGATGCAATGCGCTTCACGCCGTTTTCAACGGCGCAGTGAATATCCGTGATCTCCGCTTGGATCAGACGGAGATTTGGCGTATTTTCGATGGTTTGCTTCATGAGACGCTTGTATTCGGCTCTGTCCGCTTGTATCCGCTTGGAATGCACCGCGGCACCCTTGCCGAGATTGAGCACGCGGCTTTGCAGCATCACTTTGTCGGCGGCGCGTCCCATTTCTCCGCCCAGCGCGTCGATTTCGTAGACCAAATGCCCCTTGCCCGTGCCGCCGATGGAAGGATTGCAGGGCATGTTGCCGATGGCATCCAGATTGATGGTAAACAGAACCGTGGACAATCCGAGCCTTGCGGCGGCAAGCGCCGCTTCGATGCCCGCATGTCCTGCACCGATGACGCAGACATCCGCGCTTCCTGCATAATATTCGGGGATTTTTGTCATAATGATGACCATCCTTTCTATGCGATGGGGGCATCGCAAGGCGTTTGTAGGCGATTTTGAAAAGGAAGTCTGAAAGATAAATCTTTCAGACTCTTTTGCTTATTTTTGCATTTTATTGAAAAATACCCAGCCGCAGGCTTCATCGTATGCGGCGATCAGACCGCCGGAAACACTGCTGACGTGGTCAAAGAGCATGGGAATGACAAAATTGCCGTCGGTGTCGATCAAGCCCTCGATCCCATCGCGCTCCACCTTTGCAAGCCCCTCGTTGAAGGGCTCCGCATGGGTATAGATCGGATCGGCGATCCACTTGCCCGTATAATCCATAAAGCCGAACAGCCCGTGCTTTTCGAGCAAGAAAACGCCATTGGAATAACCAACGACGGTGTAATCCTTGGGAATGGGGTATTCGGTACCGTCAAGACGAATGACAATATCGCGGTCATAATTGACCTCTTTGCTGCCCTGTTCAAAGCGATAGGCATCGTATTCCTGCTTGCGGATTCGCACCAGCCCGTGGTCGAAATAGAAGAAGCCCACAGATTCGATGCCAAGAGAATCGGGCACCAGATAATCCGCGTAGGCGCGGCGACGGGAATCGTTCAGATAGTACCGCTTTCCGCACGTGATCTTGCTGTAAAAATTCTGTTGGACATAGGAAAGCTCGCCTTCCTCGTCCACCACAGCCGCCAGGCCTTCGCTGAAATTGTAAGCCTTGGTATAGCGGTAGTAGGAGCTTACGTAGCCTTTTTGATTGGCGAAGCCGTAAAGACCGTCCTTGTATTTCACATCGTATTGATTGTCGGATTTTCCGAAATAGGTGGGGTAGTTGATATAAAGTCCGCGATTGTCCGCGGCATCCACGTAATCGCTTTGGATCAGTCTGCCGAATTCGTCCAGCTTGTAGTAGGTGGTGACGGTGCTTTTTCCGTCGTCCGAAGGCGTCTCGGATTTGAAGAGCGCCGCATCGTCCCGATCGCGGGTATAGGCGGGCTGATAGCGGTCGATCTCAAAATTACGGCAAAGCACGGCGCCATCCTTCGATAAAATATCGACGGTGGTTCCGTTGTCAATGAGCAGATAATCCATGTAGACCTCTGCCAGCGGACGCGCTTCGACAACGGGGTTCATGACGGTGGTATAGTCGCTGAACAGCGTGTTCATGATGCGCTCGGGTTTGTAGACGGTTCTTTCGCGCAGGGTGAAAATATTGTCGAGGTCGTTCTCTGTCTGCAGCTTTGCAATGGCAAAGGCGGCGGTATATTCCGCATCGGTGACGGCATAGCCGTCGGCGCGCAGCTCTGCGGAGGGGCGCATCGAGCCAAGAAAGGCGTGGATGGCATCCGCATGGGGATCTTCGTTTTGGGGATCCGAGGCGGTGGTGCTCTCCGTGGGAGAGGTGGTTCCATCGGTGCCGTCGGATGTGGTCGTTTCGGTGGAGGTTGTCGTGGTGATGGTGTCGGAGGGACGCTCTATGAAAGTGATGTCGTATACGCCACGCTGATAAGCGATGACGGCGACAACCAAAAACGCCATGATCCCCACGGGAATGACGCGAACAGCAAGTTTTCCAAGTATGTTCATTGAGAGAGATCCTTTCATACAACGCCGACTAAAGACGGATATTGAAGCGCATGCCAATGAGGAGCCGCGCAGAGAGGTTATTTATGATACTTTCCGCCCGCCGCAATGTTGAAGGCGCGATAGAGCTGTTCTAACAGAATCACGCGCATGAGCTGATGGGGGAAGGTCATTTCGGAGACGGAGAGACGCATACGACAAGCCTTTTTTACTTCATCGGAAAGCCCGTCCGAGCCGCCGATGATGAGGCAAATATCGGAAAATCCTTCGGTGGCGATGGCGGACAATCGCTCGGAAAACGCTTCACTGGACATCTGCTTGCCTTCCACACAAAGCGCGATATTATAGGCGCGGGGAGGCAGGGCGGCGAGAATACGCGCGCCTTCTTTTTTCAGCGCCGTTTCGATCTCGGTGGGAGAAGGCTTGTCGGACAGGCGCTCTTCCTTGACGGAAATGTGGTCAAGGACGCAGTATGCGCCAAGCCGTTTTTCATATTCCGACACGGCATCCGTGAGATATTTTTCTTTGATGGTGCCCACATGGACAATATGTATTCGAAGCATGGTAAGCTCCTAAATCAGTTTTGTCGGCTTGGCAGGCGAAGCGACCGCCAGCGAAAGTTCAGTATCCTGCAATGCCTGCAGGGACGAGTGAAAGGCAAGCTCGGGCAGATTGTTCTCTTGGCTGAGATGGGCAAGCAGGATCCGCTTGGTTCCCGAAGCCGCCAAACGGCTGACAAAAGCTGCCGCACATTCGTTGGAAAGATGTCCGCGATTTGAGAGAATACGCCGCTTGAGATCATAGGGATAGGAGCCGCAAAGCAGCATGTTTTCGTCATGATTGGATTCAAGAATGACGTTTTCTACTCCCATCAGCGCATCGAAAACCTCGTCGGTTATGCATCCGATGTCGGTTGCCAACGCAAGTGTATGCGCGGACGTGCCGTCCGTGACCACATAACCCACACTTGCGGCGCTGTCATGGGGCGTTACAAAGGATCGCACCGTCAGATTGCCCACCTGCTCGGTGTAAATAAGCGGATGCACCACCATGGCTTTTGCGGCATTTTCCGTATCTTTTGCATGCAAATATACCTTTGCGGACGGTTCGGTGATGTGGATGGGAATGGCGTATTTTTTCGCGATAGTCTCCAGCGCGCTCACATGATCGCTGTGCTCGTGGGTGATAAAGATCGCCTTGATGCGGGAAATATCGCTGTCTATGGACTTTAGCGCATCGCAGATGCGCTTGCAGGAGGTGCCTGCGTCGATGAGGATCGCATCCTCGCCAAGCCGCACATAGACGCAGTTTCCCTTGGAGCTTGAGACGAGGGTATAAACATGAAATTCTGTCATGGCTTATGAGAAGATCGAGAAAATTCCGACAAGCATATCGCCGTAGAAAAGGTAGATGATGTCAAGCAGCACCGCAAGTACAAAGGGTACGAGCATCAGCATGACTTTTTTGGATAGCTTTTTCTGATGATTCACCTTTTCGCAGATTTTTACGGCATCTTCGTGCGGGGTGCCTTCATCTAACATATCGGGCGTCAGCTCCCGTTTTGAGAAGCCGCGGTTGAGAAAAACCACCACAAGAAACAGCACGGTGCAGATGATATAATAGATCGGTGTGATGATGCTGAAGGCAAGACCTGCCCGTTCTTCTGCCGCGATCACGCCTTCAAGCAAGGCGAATGCCGCCAGTGTGGATATAAACAGATAAAGTGCGCGTTGGAGATTGAATTTTTTCTTATCGCCCGGTCCTGCATCCTTGCGCGAGGCTGCGGAGGGCGCTCTTTTTACTTTCTTTTTTGCCATCACTGGATCCGAATGGCGCCATAGGGGCGCACTTTAAGAACGGTGGTTGCCCCGTCTCCAAAAGCGCTGTCAAGCGCCTCGCGGAAGGCGGGAACATCTTCGTTTGCAACAAATGCCTGAATCGTGCCTGCAAAGCCGCCGCCGTGCACGCGATAAGCCGCTTTTTTGCCCTTTAGCGCGATTTCTGTGAGGCAGAGCGCAAGAGAAAGCCCCTGCTCTTTCACATTTATGACGGAGTAAACATTTTGCAGGTACTTGAAGCTGGAATTGCCTGATGCCATAACATCTTTGAAGAAATTATCTATATCGCCTGCTTTGAGTGCGGAGGTTTGTCTTGTTACGCGCTCGTTTTCGCTCTTGTAATGGATGGCACGCAGCACAGCACGGTCGCCCGCAAGTTCGCGGAGACTCTTGATGTTGCCGAGGATTTCTTCCGGCGTCACCTCGCGCAGTACGGGCTTGCCGAAGTAGGAGGCGATCTTTTTCATCTCGGCGGGAACGGATGCGTAGTCGTCGTTGAGGTTGGCATGATTTCCACCCGTGTTGACGATGCAAAGACTATAGCCTGCTGCGGAAAGGTCAAAGGGAAGCTTTTCGATGATGGGGTCCTTCGGATTCTTGAAGTCGATGGCAACAAAGCCGCCGACCGCACATGCGGTCTGATCCATCAGTCCGCTTGGCTTGCCGAAGAATACGTTTTCGGAATACTGGGCGATTTTTGCGATTTCCGCATTTTCAACCGCGCCGTCGTTATAGAAATGGTTGAGAATGAAGCCCACCATATCCTCAAATGCCGCGGAGGAAGAAAGCCCCGAGCCTTTTAGAACATTGGATGTGGTGTATGCGTCATAGCCGCCCACACGGTGTCCGTATTTAAGAAAGCCGCTGCACATGCCCGAAATAATGGAGCCGGAGGTGTAGTAACGCGACTCATCCACAGAGGGATCCGTAATATCCACCTCGTCAATCGGGAATCCCTCGGACTTGATATTGATGTGCAAATCCGCTCTTGGGGATGCCGCGGCGATGATATCGAGATCAATGGAAGCTGCAAGAACTTTTCCGTAGTTGTGGTCAGTATGGTTGCCCGAGATTTCGCTTCTGCCCGCCACAGAAAAAAGCGAGATTTCACGCTCGCCGCCGAACAATGCGGCAAATTCATTGACCACCTTGCAGTAGCGCTCTTTTTGCGCCTCGATGGCGTCTTTGAAGTAAAGCTCGGTGAAAATGCCGTCGTATTGACCGCTTTTAATGGCGGCAATCAGTTGTGTTGCGTTCATGCGTCGCTCCTTTCTAAAAGTCTTCGCTTGTTGGCTGAGGCATGCGCTGTTTCATAGAGACGAGGATGCCTGTTTGTTATTTTCGAGCTAGTCGATCAAAGCATCCGCCGTGCCAAATCCAGCGCATTGCTTGCGGAAACATAGCGAACATATTCGCGGGTGGCAAGCCCGTTACCCACATGCAGCTCGCGCACGTCCTCTTTTTCGCCGCAGCAGACGGCAACAAATACGGTGCCGACAGGCTTTTCGGGCGTGCCGCCGCCGGGGCCGGCGATGCCTGTGGTGGAGATTCCCACATCTGCGTCAAACAGTTTTCTGACGCCGCGCGCCATTTCGAGCGCCGTTTCACGGGAAACCGCGCCGTGGGATTGCAACGTTTCATGTGAAACGTGGACGAAGTTCTCCTTCACGCGATTGGCGTAGGTGACGATACTGCCTTCAAGAACCTCGCTGGCACCGCTCACATTGGTGATGCGTTTTGCCACATAACCGCCCGTGCAGGATTCCGCGCAGGCGACCTTTTTGTGCTGCTTGATCAGCTCGTTGACAAACGCCTGCTCCAGCGAGCCCACATCCACGCCGTAGATGAAGGCGCCGACTTCGCTATCGTAGATTTTTTCGATGGCGGCATCGCAAAGGGCGATGCATTCGTCTGCGGTTTTGCCGGAGGCAGTCACGCGCAGCTGTACCTCGCCGTCCTTGGCATAGGGCGCGATGGTGGGATTCTTCGATTCCAGCATCAACGGGCGCAGGATGGATTCCACGCGGGATTCTCCCATGCCGAAGATGTGAATGGTTTTTGAAACCAGAACGTGGTCGGAGAATTTCTTCAGATACGGTTCCACCTGCTCAGCGAACATTGGCTCCAGCTCACGGGGCGGCCCGGGAAGCAGAATGATGATCTTTCCCTGTTCTTCGTCCTCGATGGCAAGCCCGGGTGCGGTGCCGTAATCATTTTTGAAAACAATGGCGCCTTCTGGCATGAGAGCCTGTTTTTTGTTGTTTTCGGTGATGGGCGCTCCATAGCGATTCATGCGCGCCATCATACGCGTGAGGCTTTCCTCGTGCATGAACATGGCGCGCTTCATGAGCTTAGCGGCGGTTTCCTTGGTCAGATCGTCGTAGGTGGGCCCAAGTCCGCCTGTGAGAATGACAAGATCGCTGCGGGACAGCGCAAGCTTCAAGGCACCTTCCAAACGAATGGGATTGTCGCCTACCACGCCTTGGTAATATTGGTTGATGCCAAGCGATGCAAGTCTGCGGGAAATATATGCCGCGTCCGTGTTGATGATGTCGCCGAGAAGCAGCTCGGTGCCGACACACAGAATTTCTGCGCTGTTAATTTTAATCATTGCCTTCTCCGAATCTTCGCGCAAAAGCACGAATTATTATTCGAACGGCGAAGGGTATGGCATGGATGCCACAGCCCTTCTTTGTCGTTCGTATGTAAAAATTCGGTTTAATCAGCCCTCATAAAGCGGGTATTTTTGACAGATTTTCGTAACCTCTGCGCGGATATAGTCGGCGGAGTTTTCGAAATCGGTAGCAGCCAGCTTGATGAGATGGGCGATAACCTTCATATCGTCCTCTTTCAGTCCGCGGGAAGTAACTGCGGGGGTACCGATGCGCACACCGCTGGTAACAAAGGGAGACTCGGGATCGTTGGGAACTGCGTTCTTATTGACGGTGATGTAAACCTCATCGAGCTGCTTTTCCAGCTGCTTGCCGGTGATGCCCATGTTGCGAAGATCCACTAACATAAGGTGATTGTCGGTGCCGCCGGAAACCAGATTGAAGCCTTCGGCTACCAAACCGTCGGCAAGAGCTGCCGCATTCTTTACGATCTGCTCCTGATATGCCTTAAATTCGGGCTTGAGCGCCTCACCGAAGCATACTGCCTTGGATGCGATGACGTGCATGAGCGGACCGCCCTGGGTGCCGGGGAAAACTGCCTTGTTGATCGCCTTTGCCAGCTCTTCACGGCAGAGGATCATACCGCCGCGAGGACCGCGCAGCGTTTTGTGGGTGGTGGTGGTGACAACATCCGCATAGGGAACGGGATTGGGATGCAGACCTGCCGCAACCAGACCGGCGATGTGTGCCATGTCAACCATCAGATACGCGCCCACAGACTTTGCAATTTCGGAAAGACGCTTGAAGTCGATAACACGGGGGTAAGCGGATGCGCCAGCTACGATGAGCTTCGGCTTGTGTTCGTTTGCAAGGAATTCCACCTTGTCGTAGTCGATGGTACCGGTATCGTCCTCAACGCCGTAGGGGATGAAGTTGTACAGAATACCCGAAATATTGACGGGGCTGCCGTGGGTCAGATGACCGCCGTGGGCAAGATTCATACCCATAACGGTATCGCCGGGATTGAGCAGAGCCAGATACACGGCGGTGTTCGCCTGCGCGCCGGAGTGGGGCTGTACGTTTGCATGCTCGGCACCGAACAGCTTCTTTGCGCGCTCGATGGCAATATTTTCGGCGATGTCCACGCACTCGCATCCGCCGTAGTAACGCTTGCCCGGGTAACCCTCCGCATACTTGTTGGTGAGCACAGTACCCATGGCAGCCATGACTGCGGGAGAGACCACGTTTTCGGATGCGATCAGCTCAAGACCTCTCTGCTGACGGGCGTATTCCTTTTCGATCGCCTCGCCGATCTCGGCATCGAAGCCTTTGATAAATTCCATGTTTTTCTTAACCATTGTTTTCAAATCTCCTTAAAAATATAAAGTTATAATTATTATACACGATTTTACGCAAAAAAACAATCCGCATTTTGTAAATATTCAAGGCGAGATCGATCTTTTTTTCGGCATTTTTCCGATTGTGATGTGATTTTGCCGAAACAATGCCGTTTTTTTGCGAAACAATGCGAATTATATTTGTACAAACTGTAAAATCTGCGGTTTTATTGGTAAAAAATTGCGTTGCACTATTGACAGAAACCACAAAAACATGGTATCATATTATTAATATAATAAACAATTTGTGTTTACATGCTAATGAATTGAAAAATGCGTGGGCTTCTACACGCATTTTCGTATGTTGCAGAATGTATCAAAAAAAGAGCTCATTGCTGCGAAACGGCAGGGGGTATTAACACGGCAAAGATTACGCTTATCACCTCGTGCAAAGGCGGAGTCGGAAAATCAACGGTGGCGGCGAACCTTGCCATGGCGCTGGCTCGGCGCGGCAAGCTGGTGCTTCTATGCGATTGCGATTTCGACATGCGCTGCCTGGATCTGGTGCTCGGGGTCGAAAATGAGATCATGTATGATATATACGACGCTGCCAAGGGACGCGCTGCGCTTTCCCGTGTGCTTTTGCAGGATGAACGCTGTGACAGCCTTTATTTTGCGGCGGCACCCTTCCGCGGCGGCCATGATATCACGGCAGAGGAATTTAAGAAAGTTCTCACGGATGCGCTGAATTTCAAGCCCTTTGACTATATTTTGCTTGATACACCCGGCTCTCTCGGTGTTCCTGCGGTGCTTGATTCCGGCATGACGGACAGTGCCATCATCGTGGCATCCCATCAGCCCTCCAGCATACGGGCGGCGGGGCAGACAGGCGACTATCTTCTGCGAAGAAGGGTTCCTGAACAGCGACTGCTGATCAACAGCTTCGATCTTGCCAGCGCCATTGGCGGCACAAGACCGGGCATCAATGAAATTATTGACAAATCCTTTATCCAGCTCTGCGGCATCGTTCCCTATGAGACGGAAATGATGCTGGCGGCGGAAAACGGCAGGCTTGCATGCCAGCTGAAGAGCTCCAATGCGGCGATCGCTTTTGATAATATCGCTTGCAGACTGGATGGAAAATATGTGCCGCTGTTCTACGGCTTCCGCGGAATGCAGGTCAAAAGACAGTTAAAACGCCTTTTTGGGCAGATATAGAAAAAGATTCATAGAAAAAGATATGGCAATCCCAGAAAAACGAAAGGATAGGATTCACAAATGGAAATTGCAATCATCGCTGACGACAAGAAAAAAGAGCTTATGACGCAGTTCTGTATTGCATACTGTGGTATTCTGTGCAAGCATAGTCTTTGTGCAACCGGTATTACCGGCAAATATATTTCCGAGGCGACCGGTCTTCATATCGAGCGTCTCCTTTCCGGCGCGCACGGCGGTGCACAGCAAATTACATCCCGTATTGCATACAACGAAATTGATCTTCTCATTTATTTCAGAGACACTTCAAGAGATGTGGCATTTGACGAGGAGCATAACAACCTTCTCCGCATGTGCGATGTTTACAATGTGCCGGTGGCGACCAATATTGCGACCGCCGAGGTTTTGGTCTGCGCGCTGGAAAACGGCGGACTTGATTGGCGCGAAATTGTAAATCCCAAGTCATCTCGCAATCATTAAAATAAGAACAGACCGTTCAGTTAAAAAGGCAGTCGCGCTGCAGCGACTGCCTTATATTTTTCCGAAAACAGTGATCCCGCGGTGTTGGTCACAGCACCGCGGGATATTTTTACTTGTTGCTCAGATATTCGTTGATGGCTTTTGCCGCAGTTTTGCCTGCACCCATGGCGGAAATGACCGTGGCGGCGCCTGTTACGGCGTCTCCGCCCGCATAGACCGCGCTGCGGGATGTCAGCCCGTCTTCGTTGACGATAATGCCGCCGTGTGAATTGACCTCCAGCCCTTCGGTGGTGGATTTGATCAGCGGATTGGGTGTGGTACCGATAGAAATAACCACTGTATCCACATCCAGAACATATTCACTGCCCTCCACGGGGATGGGACGGCGACGTCCCTTTTCATCCGGCTCGCCAAGCTCCATTTTGATGCAGCGCATGCCGGTTACACAGCCGTTTTTCGGATCGCGACGGTCGTTTTCGTTGCGATAGCCGAGGATCTCCACGGGATTGTTGAGAAGAAGGAATTCGATCCCCTCCTCCATGGCATGCTCTACCTCCTCACGGCGCGCAGGAAGCTCCTCCATGGAACGGCGGTAGACGATATAGACCTTATCGGCGCCGAGACGCAGAGCGGTTCTTGCCGCATCCATCGCCACGTTGCCGCCGCCTACTACGGCGACCTTGCCGCCCTTGGAAATGGGCGTGACGGGATTTTCTCGGAATGCTTTCATCAGATTGGAGCGCGTGAGATATTCGTTTGCCGAATATACGCCCTTGAGGCTTTCGCCGGGGATATTCATGAAGGCGGGGAGACCTGCTCCCGAGCCGATGAACACTGCCTCAAAGCCCTCCTCGAACAGCTCATCCACGGTAAGCGTTTTGCCGATGACCACATTGGTTTCGATTTTTACGCCCATCGCCTTCAAATTTTCCACTTCCTTTTCGACGATCGCCTTGGGAAGACGGAATTCGGGGATGCCGTATACCAGCACACCGCCTGCGGTATGCAGAGCTTCAAAAACGGTGACGCTGTATCCCATGCGGGCAAGATCGCCTGCGCAGGTCAGACCGGAAGGGCCCGATCCGATAACGGCAACCTTGTGACCGTTGAATTTTACGGGCTCGGAAGGCATGCTTGAATGGGCATTGTGCCAGTCGGCGACAAACCGTTCCAATCTGCCGATTCCCACCGGCTCGCCTTTGATGCCGCGGACACATTTCGCCTCGCATTGGGTTTCCTGCGGGCATACACGACCGCAAACCGCCGGCAGAGAGGATGTCTTTGCGATGATTTGATATGCGCCCTCGAAATCGCACTCGCGAATTTTGCCGATGAAGGCGGGAATGTGAATGTTGACGGGACAGCCGCTTACGCAAGGCATATGCTTGCAGTCAAGACAGCGCAGAGCTTCGTCCAGCGCGGCTTCTTTCGAATAGCCGAGGGCGACCTCATCGAAATTATGCGCCCGTTTTGCAGGATCCTGCGTGGGCATAGGATTTTTGATGTTTGACATGTTAGACATTTGTCTATCTTCCTTTTATTGCGATATTATGCGTTTTTGAACAGATTGCAGGCTTCCTCATGGGCGTGGCGTTCAAAATCGCGGAACATGGTGCCGCGCTCCATTGCCTCGTCAAAATCCACCTCGTAGCCATTGAAATCGGGTCCGTCCACACAAGCGAATTTGGTGATGCGCTGTCCGTCGCGATGCAGAGTCAGACGGCATCCGCCGCACATTCCCGTGCCGTCGATCATGATGGGATTCATGGAAACAACACAGGGAATTCCCGTGGGACGTGTCGCCTCGACAACAAATTTCATCATGATGAGGGGACCGATGGTGATGACCTTATCAAATCGCTCGCCTGCGGCGAACATTTCGTTCAGCGGAATGCAGACATTGCCTTCTCTGCCGTAGGAGCCGTGGTCGGTCATGACAACCAGACGCTCCGATGCCGCTTTGAATTCGTCTTCGAGGATCAGCAGATCCTTTGAACGGAAGCCGATGACAGAGGTTACATGACATCCTGCTTCATGCAGAGCCGCAGCGATGGGCAGGGCGATGGCACAGCCTACGCCGCCGCCTACGATCAGAACGTTTTTCAGTCCTTCCAGCTCGGTGGGCATGCCAAGGGGGCCCACAAAATCGGAGAGAGAATCTCCCACATTTTTGTGATTCAATTTTTCGGTGGTGGCGCCGACGATCTGGAAAATGATCTTTACGGTGCCTGCGGCGCGATCATAGCCTGCAATGGTGAGAGGGATGCGCTCGCCGTCCGCATCGGTACGGAGAATGATGAACTGACCTGGCTGTGCCTTTTTAGCAACAAGCGGCGCCTCGATGTTCATCATGGTGACGGTGGGATTCAAGCTTTTCTTTGCGGTGATCCTATACATAATTTATGTCTGTGACTTGCAGGGCAAGTCTTCCTTTCTGCAAGGTTGCGGGGGTGAAGCATCCACAGGACGGAAACCGTAGCGTGGATCTTGGTGCAGAGACCGATAATATTTCGATACATCTTTAATTATAACATATTTCTATTCGGTATTGCAAGGGATTTTTTGAATTTTTTGAAGCTTTTGAGAAAAAATACGGTCGTTCTGCGAAAACGCATGACCAAATGCGCCGAAATAGGCAAAGAATCGCCCGTTCGTATATCAATTCGGGCGGGAAACGGCGATTGTCGCCATTCCCCAACCGAGGATGCAATAATCCGCCGTCAAGCTACAGGCATCAATCGACAGAGGAAATTTTCCGTTTGCGGTATAATATTGCCACAAGCCGCATATGGCAAATTTTTCAGATTTTCAAGGACGGTAAAAATCATGGCATTACAAAAGCTTTTGAAGCAGAACCTCGAAAAAGCATTTCTTTCCACAGACAAAAATGCGGTGGATCTTTCAAAAATAAGCCCCCTGCAGCTCGCCAAGGGCGTGGGAGTCGCACTTCTCGCTCTGCTGTTTGGATGCGCGGCGGGGCCCTTCGGATGCCATCCCTTTGGCATTGCTTTGCTGTCGGCGGCGAATGTGTTCGTTCCCCATTGCTTGCTCGGACTCGTGATCTCCTCGCTTTTTCTGCGCGGACAGGCGGTGGCAATGACGGTGGCATACATACTTTGCTTTTCGGCGCGCGCTCTGATATGCAGAAAGCTTCTCGCTCGCCCCGACGCACGCTTGGCGCGATCGGTGCACGGCATGTTCGGCGAAAGCATTCTCATTCGCTGTGCGATCTCCTGCTTTTGCGCCTTTGTTATTGGCATGCTTCGCTTGATCACAGGCGGATTTTTATACTATGATCTGTTTGGATTGACGGCGGGATTCTTTCTTTGCCCCCTCTGCACGCTGGCTCTCTCGGGCATGTTTACAAAAAACGAGCAGATCAGAAGATACGCGGAGCTTTCTGCCGGCACGCTGATCTTCATCACGGTATTTGCCCTGCGCGAATATAGCGTGTGGGGATTCTCCCCCGCCTTTGCGGCGGCATTTTTTGTGACGCTTTGGGCGGCATCCTGCGGCGGCGCTCTGCGAGGCTGTGCGGTGGGATTGGCGGCGGGCATCGCCTGCGGAAGCGTTCGCGTATTTGAGGCGGCGGAAAATGCAGACTTGGCGTATTCCGTCGGTGCGGCACCCTGCCTTTTGGCGACGGCAGGGCTTCTTGCGGGATTTCTTTGGAAGCGCAACAAGCCGGCGGCGATGGCGGCAGGATGCGTTGCCCTCATGACCGTTGGCGTTGCCATGGACGGGTTTGAGATCCTGCAGAGGCTTTTGCCGGATACGCTGACCGCGGCGGCTGTTTTTGCACCGCTGTCGCTTTATAACATTATGCCGCGTCTGCCCGTGTTTTCGAGCACGGAGGCGGACAGGCGGGATGAGGAGTTTTACATGATGGAGAAAAAGCACACGGATACAACCCTGCGGATGCATGCGCTGTCGGAAACCTTCAGTCATCTTTCCGAGGTGATCTATACGCTCTCGGACCGCTTGCGGCGACCGGGGATCATGGACTTGAAGCAGGTCTGCGACAGGGTATTTGACGGATGTTGCGAAAAATGCTCCTTGTTTGCATTTTGCTGGGAGAGAGAAAGCAGCTCCACCATGGATGCACAAAGCAAAATCACCGCCGCCCTCTATCAAAACGGCAGAATCGAGCTTTCCGATATTCCCCCATACCTGAGGGAGCGTTGCTACAACATCGAGAAAATTACGGCAAATATCAATCTGGAGACCGCACATCTGATCGAGCGGCTGATTGGAAGCGATAAGACGGAGGCGTTTGCCGTGGATTATGACGCGCTGTCCAAGCTGCTCGCGGAATCCGTCGCAAAAAATGATGCGGAGTATAAAATCAACGAGGAGCTGACAAAAAAACTGCAGCGATCCTTGCGGTATATGGATCTTCGCGCCGCAGGTGCGCTCTGCTACGGGGAGCGTAAAAAGCAGGTCATTATCGGCGGCGTAGAGCTTGCAAGCGTGCGCATGGGCGCAGAAGAACTGCGTCTGGCGGTGGAAAATACCCTTCAGACACCGCTTTGCATGCCGCACTTTCATATTGAGGAGGACACGGTCACCGTCACCCTTCGCGCAAGGCGATGCTTTCGCATCGAAAGCGCAAGGGCGAGCAATGTGAAGGAGGAGGAAAGTACCAACGGAGATACTGCTGCCGTATTTGAAAATCGGGAGGACTTTTGCTATGCGCTGATCTCCGATGGCATGGGAAGCGGCAAGGAGGCGGCGATCACCTCCAAGCTGTGCGCGGTCTTTTGCGAGCAGATGCTTCGGAGCGGCAACACCAAGCATGTGACGCTGGAAATGCTCAACGGCTTTATCCGCAGTCGGGGCAACGAATGCTCTGCCACCATTGATTTGGCGGAAATCGATCTGCTGTCCGGCGAGGCATTTTTTGTAAAAAGCGGCGCGGCGCCGTCCTATGTTCTGCGAGAGGGCAATTTGTATAAGCTGCAGTCAAAGACCGTTCCCATCGGCATTTTGCGCGATTTGGATGCGGAGCAGATCCGGCTGGATCTGGAAGCGGGCGATATTTTGGTCATGTTCAGCGACGGCGTGGCGCAGTCGCTGGAGGAGGGCATTTGGTTGGCGGAGTTGCTCGGCTGTGAATGGGAGGATGATCTGCAGCGGATGGCGGATAAGATCCTCGAGCATGCGGTGATGAACAATACGCGAAGCGATGATATGACGGTGGTGCTGATGCGTATCACGGAAAACGGCGCGGAGGAGGGCTTTTCCGAGCAGGAGCCCGATGAATCTGCAATCAAGTAGCCACAGACGGTCAAAAAATGGGGAATACTTTCAAAACTGATAGTTGACAAGGGCGCGGCTGATGCTGTATAATAAAAGTATCACAATCGAAAGGAATGGTTCCCTTGACAAAAAAAGAACGTGCTCGCGCATTTTGCGATCGACTTGAAAAGCTATATCCCGACGCACAGTGTGCGCTGGAATCCGGCGGCGAAGCATGGAAGCTTTTGATCATGGGGCGGCTTTCGGCGCAATGCACCGATGCCCGTGTCAATATTGTATGTAAGGATCTGTTTGGAAAGCTACCCACCGCGGAAGCCGTTGCCGACTGCGAGCTTGCGGAGCTGGAGGAGCTTGTGCGCCCATGCGGTCTTTATCGGACAAAGGCGAAGAATATCAAGGATGCCTGCATCATGCTGCGCGATGAATACGGCGGTGTTCTGCCCGATACGATGGAGGAGCTTCTGCGCTTCCCCGGGGTGGGGCGCAAGATCGCCAACCTACTGCTTGGCGATGTGTACGGCAAGCCCGCCATTGTCACCGATACCCACTGTATCCGCATCTGCGGCAGGATCGGGCTCTATCCCGAATCGCTGAAGGACCCGCTGAAAATCGAGCGGATCCTGATTCCACTCATCGAGCCGCACAAGCAATCGGATTTTTGCCACCGTCTGGTGCAGTACGGACGGGATGTCTGCACGGCACGCGCACCGAAATGCGACGAATGCACGGTGCGTGATCTTTGCAAGCATGTGAAAAAATAAAAGGACGGTCTGTTGGATTTACATCAACAGACCGTCTGTTTTGTTACTCTGTGAGCCCGATGCCAAGAAGCTGAAGGGAGTTGGAATTTGTGATGCTGTCCATGTTGTATAACACCAGCACCTTTGTCGCGCCGACCTCTGCGATCAGCTCTAACATGGGGAGCTTATAATAGCGCAAGTCAATGATCTCAAGATCAAAATGCGCCGCAAGGAACGGGGCAAGCGAATGACCAAAGCTGTCCTTGATCAGCACCAGCGTTTCTCTTTTTTGCGTGGCAAGGGGGCTTCCCTCTGAGGGATAAATACGCACTCTGCCGTTGTTTCCGCCGATGAACGCGCTGTATTTGTCCTTGAGACTCAAATAGGAACGGTCGTACATGCCGGAAAGCGTTCTGCCGTTGTCCGCGATCTCCGTGATCACGGTATCATCTCCATCCCAACGGAAAAACTCCATGCTGTCGGGGCGGATCCATTTCATGCCCGCCTTTGACCATGTGGTGCCGTAAAAGGCATCGGAAACGCGCTCTATGCTGAAATACTCCATGAGATGCGGTTCCATGCCATAGGATCGCATGATCTCCGCATAGGCGTAGTATGCGCCAAGCGTCGTCCAATGATGGTCGGTGCGATAATATACATATTCGCCCGCATCTGCCCTTGCGCGAAGCGGTGCGAGCAGTTCAACGCGGGGGATGTCCTGCAGACCTTGATCGACACGGTCAAACAGCTTATCGGAAAGCTCCTTGCTTGGATAGAGCGTCGGCATGTATGCGGTCAGCACATCCTGCGCGCGCCCCGCAATGGCAACGCGAAAGTCCACATCCGTCAGCATCGCATGGAAGCGGCTTAATGCGAGGATATTTTTGTCCGCCTGCGCAACATTCGGATGGTCGTCCTTGGCGATGATATGCCCCATTTTGCCGAGAAGAACGTCGTCGTTCTCCTGTTTGCCCATGGAGATCTCCGCCGCCGCCTTCGCGCCCACAAACAGATCGCGCAGGGGGAGCTGATCGGCAAAATAATCCGCGACCTCGCGCGTATAGGTGCCGCTTATCAGCGCGTGGATCGAAAACTTCGGCTTTTGCTGAAGGACGCGGTTTTCATCCTCAGAAAACTGCGTATCCGGCATCGCAAGGGTGGCGATGGCAAATCCGTAGAGAATGACAAGCAGTCCTGCGATCGAAAGCAGGTCGCTGATGCGATATTTTTTCTTTTGTTTGTTGTCCATTTGAATCACCTGCCCTTAGAATCGGAAGTACAGGAACGGATTGAAGGTGGAATCTGCCAAATATGCAAGGCTCATCAATACGCCGATCATGCCGAGCACGGAGAACGCGATGCGTGCCGCCTCGTGTTTTTCGATGAGTGCCTTGCAGATCTTTTTGGGAAGCGGTGTTGCGGCGATGATAAGAACGGCAAAAAAGAGGAGATTGCGCGACAGATTATAAACATCCATGGCGCCGATAAAGCCCGCGCCGCCCACGCCGAACATATTGCCAAGATAGATCATGCCTGCGCCGAGATCCTCAAAGACGAACAGCAACCAGCCGAACAGCACAAGAAAAAGCGTGTACAAATGCCGGAAAAAGGCGGGTGCTTTTTCTAATTTTTTGAGAAGGAACAGCTTTTCGATGAGCAGCAATACGAAATAATACAGTCCCCACAGAATATAGTTCCAGCTAGCACCGTGCCAAAAACCGGTGAGAAGCCATACGACGAAAATGTTGCGAAGCTGCCTGAATTTTGAACAGCGATTGCCGCCCAGCGGAATATACACATAGTCGCGGAACCACGTTCCCAGCGAAATATGCCATCGCCGCCAAAATTCGGTGATGGATCTTGAAATATAGGGATAGTTGAAGTTTTCAAGGAAGCGGAAGCCGATCATTTTGCCAAGACCGATCGCCATATCGGAGTAGGCGGAGAAGTCAAAATAGATCTGGAGAGAATAGCAGAAAATGCCAAGCCATGCGCCGACGATGCTCAACTCATCGGAGGGCACAGCCCTGAAGGATTCCCACAGCTGTCCCACCATGTTGGCAAGGAAAATTTTCTTGCACAGACCGGCGATAAAGGTGCGGACGCCCTCCGCAAACAGCGGCACGGAATGCTCCCTCTCCGTAAGCTGATCATCCACATCCTTATAACGGACGATGGGACCTGCGATCAGCTGGGGATAGAGCGTGACATAGGCGCCAAAGGAGGCGATATTCTTTTGTGCGGGGGTATCCGCGCGATAAACGTCAATGACATAGGACAGCGCCTGAAAGGTGTAAAAAGAGATGCCGATGGGCAAGCCGAGTCCAAGGGGCTTCAAAAAGTCAAGTCCCGGAATCAGGCGAAGATTCTCGATGAAGAAATCGTAATATTTGAAAAAGCCGAGGATCGCCAGATTGATGACGATGGCAATGATCATACAGATCTTTGCCGTCCGCCGATCACCGCGCAAAACATTTCTTTCCACAAGCAGACCGCACAGATAGTCTACGTTGATGGTGAAGATCATCAAGAACACATAGAGCGGCTCACCCCAACCGTAAAAAACCAGACTGACAGCCAAAAGAACAATATTGCGCAGCTTGAGCGGTGCGATATGATACACAAACAGCGTCACCGTCAGATAGAGCAGCAGAAATTCAAGGCTTGAAAAAACCATACGGGGAACCTTTCTTTGATTACTTTGAAATTACTGCTATTATACCATATTTACGGGAGAATTTCAACCGTTCTGTCGAAACAATTGTGAATAAACTTCAAATTCACAGCATAAAAAATGCCCCGTTGCGGTTGCAACGGAGCGAAAGAGTAATGTAAGATCAAACACCCGAATATGCAGCGAAGCCGCCGTCTACAGGAACGACAACGCCGTTTACAAAGCCGGAAGCCTTGTTGTCAACAAGCCACAGAAGGGTGCCGATGAGGTCATCGGTCTCGCCGAAACGGTTCATGGGCGTGTGGTTGAGAATCTTCTGGGAACGTGCGGTGTAGGTTCCGTCGGGATTGATGGGAAGCGCATGGTTCTGGTTGTTGAGGAAGAAGCCGGGAGCAATGGCGTTAACACGGATGCCCACCTTGGAGAAGTGAACAGCCAGCCACTGGGTGAAGTTGGAAACGGCTGCCTTTGCACCGGAGTATGCGGGGATCTTGGTCAGCGGGCAGAATGCGTTCATGGAGGATACGTTCAGAATGACGGTGTCGCCCTTCTTTGCCATATCCTTTGCGAATACCTGCGTGGGAAGCAGGGTGCCGAGGAAGTTGAGATTGAAGACGAATTCAATGCCTGCGGGATCGAGGTCAAAGAAGGTCTTGATGTCCTCTGCGGTGCCTTCCAGATCTTCGGGCTCGAGATATTCCTTGGAGGTGGTGCCCTTCGGGTTGTTGCCGCCTGCGCCGTTGAGCAGGATGTCAACCGTACCGAACTTTGCGAGGATCGCTTCGCGTGCTGCTTCAAGGCTTGCCTTGTCCAGAACGTTTGCGGCAACTGCCATAGCGGTGCCGCCGTTTGCGGTGATCTCATCCACCACGCTCTGCGCAGCCTCCTCGCGCAGGTCGCAGACAGCAACCTTTGCGCCGCATGCAGCCAGCGCCTTTGCAAATTCGGAGCAGAGGATTCCGCCGCCGCCCGTTACGAGCGCGGTTTTGCCGGAAAGGTCAATCGAAAAAGGTAACTTCATGATCGTTTCTCCTTATAAAAATAATTATTTTCAGTCATGAAAGCCAAAGCGACGGTGCATTTGCGCCATCTGCCTAAGGCTGTATGTAGGCGGCAAGCAATCGGCTATCAAAGAATGCACGATAACCACCATTATTATTTTAACGCAAATTTTTTGAAAAAGAAAGATGTTCGTTGTAAATTTATAAAATTTTTTACTTAAATATAGAAAATCGTGCAGTTAAGGGTGAAAAAGTGAAAATTCGTTTCAAATTTCGCTCGTTCCGCTTGCCGCCAAACCGTTCATTTTCGATACCGCATGTTGATATTACACAACTATCGCAGGATGAAAAATATGAAATTGGATGATAAGCAGAAATCCTTTTTCATTGTCAAAAGCACTTGATTTTGCCTCTGAAAAGTTGTAAAATGGTATTCAAGGTTCAAAATAAGCTTCAAGGCATTGCGGCTGTGCGGAGGGGGGACCAGATGACGGAAACACAGGCTTTTGGCGGTGAAATGCGCCAATTTGCGATTCGGCGCACGCATCAGATTTTGGAAAGCTTTTCTGTTAAGCTGACCACAAAGGGAGGCATCTATCTTGCAAAAACGCTGGAGCATTTGCTGACGGAGCCGAATGCCACCATCGCGGAGGCGTTGGCGCTTTTGGCAAAGCAGTACGGCATCGGCATAGAAAGCGTGCGCGGAGCCATCCGCCATGCGGTCACCGCCGCGTGGAACAGGGGCGATGCAATGCTGCAATACCGCTATTTTCTCCATTCGGTGGAATTCAAGCGAGGCAAGCCCACAGAGGCGGCGTTTATTTCTACGCTGGCACTGTCCATCAAACACGAAATGGAAGAATATGCGGTGCTGAAAGCGGAGCATGACGGCATTCCGCCTGAAATGCGATTGCAAGAACGATAAAAACGAGAGGTGCTGCGCTTTTGCGCGGCACCTCCTTATGTATTTTATGAGTCTATTACATCTTCATCGGAATTTTTCAAGCATCATGCCAAGCCCCGTAACGGTGCAATCCAGCGGATTTGCGGGAATCAGAACCTCCCGTTCGATTTCGTCCGCTATGTATTGTGCCGCACCGGGCATAACTGCGCCGCCGCCCACGAGAATGATTCTGTCCACGCTTGCCTCCGTTTCGGCGATGCGCGGCAGATTGTTGAAGGCGGTGCGGATGGCTTCCGCGGCGCCGTCAAGCTGGGGAGACAGCGGATCAAGCAGCTCCTCGCTTCCGATTTGGATACGCTTTGGAAGTCCCGTGGAGCCGTCCAGCCCCGATACGGGAATGCAAGCATCCTCTTCGGCGGTCATATCGAACCGATGCTTGAGATCGCGCGCTGTGATGCTTGTGATGATCAATCCATATGTGCGCCTGACATGGGAGATGATGAGCTTGTCAGCGGCTTCTCCTCCGCCGAAGCAGGTATCTGAGCGCATCAGCTCGCCGCCGCGGATATAGGAGGCTTCGATGGAGCCTGCGCCGATATCGCATAAAATGGTGCCGCTGGAAGGGGTTTCACCTTCTGCTTGCATGCCAAAGCCGCTTCCCGCGAGGGATGCGAGGGCGGATTCCACCAGCTCCACACGCCCCGTGCGGCATTCCTTGATGGCACGGATCAAAAGCTCGCGACTGCCTGCGCCAAGACCGTATTTAGCGGCGGCAAAGACATGCTTGTGCGCTTTTGGTGCGGCAGTTTCGAGGAAACGGTCAAGCATTTCCGCTGCCAGATTGAAATCCGTGATGCTGTTATCGTTGATGGGACGGCGGAGCGTTACCGAGCCCGGGGCGCGTCCTCGGATGAGGATCGCTTCCGTTCCCACGGCGATCACGTTGCCGGCGGCATCCACAGCCGCCACCGTCGGTTCCCGCAGCACGATGCCTTTCTCCTTCACGTAGATCTCGGTGCTGCGTGTGCCGAAATCAAGTCCGATTGTTACTGCCATCTATTCACCGCTTTCTGCTGTAATCGCCGATACGAAGCCCAAAGGATTCCCACAGCAGCGTGCGCATGCGGGCGATCGGCAATCCAACCACATTGTAATAATCACCGTGAAGCTCCTTTACAAAAACGCCTGCCGGCCCTTGGACGGCATAGGAGCCTGCCTTGTCCATCGCTTCATCGCTTTCGAGATACCAATCTGCATCCGCTTCGGAGATTTCGTCAAAGACCACGGCGGTTTCCACCGCATCGGTCACGGCTTTTCTTTCGCCGCCGATGCTTCCGACCAGCGCAATGCCCGTGAAAACCGAGTGCGTATGTCCCGAGAGGGACAGAATGGTTGCTTTTGCATCCGCCGCATCCCGCGGTTTGCCGAGGGCGCGGTTATCATCCCACACGATGGTATCTGCGCCGATAACGATGAAGTCCGTATCATCAGAAAGCGTCTGCGCCACCGCATTTGCTTTGCGAAGCGCAAGCTCTCGCACCAGCGCATCCGGCGTCATGGATGTGGACACGGTTTCATCGCAATTCGAAACGATAACGGAAAATTCCATGCCGAGCATGGAGAGCAGTTCCCGTCGGCGGGGAGAATTGGATGCGAGAATGATTTTTGGTTTCATTTTGCAAGAGCCCTCCCTATCACGAGCGCGAGAATGATAAAAATGACCACCGACAGTGTCAGATCAATGCCGATGCCAAAGGTGATCTGAAGAATACCAAGGTCGAGAACGAGAGGCGATTTCAGCCCAAAGTTGATGCCGAAGGAAAGCCATGAAAGTGAAGAAATATCTTTGCAGAGATATGCGACGAAGGTTCCGACCACGATGCCCACCAGCACCAAAAACAGATTGTAAAGCTTGCTGCGTGCCATATTTTCCTACTTCCTTCCCGTGGAGCCGAAGCCTCCTTCACCGCGTTCCGTCTCATCTAATTCCGCCGAAGCGATCAGATTGGCATACAGCACGGGCAAAAACATCAGCTGTGCGATGCGCTCGTTCGGCGCGACGGTGTACGGCTCCGACGAGGTGTTGAGCAGCGCCACCATTATTTCTCCGCGGTAATCGCTGTCAATGACACCGATGCCATTGGCAAGGGTGATGCCGTGCTTTGTCGCAAGTCCGCTCCGCGCACAGACAATGGCAACCACGCCATCCGTTTCGGGGGCGATGGCAATGCCTGTGGAAACGAGCTCCCGACAGCCGGCGCCGATGGTGATATCGCCGTCAATGGCGGCGCGAAGGTCCACGGCGGCGGAGCCGCTTGTAGCATATTCCGGAAGCGTTGCGCCCTCGCGCATCGCTTTTAGTTTTACGTTGATTTTGTTCACCTTGCGATCCTCCTGATGCCGCCGACGGGCGGCGCGATGCTGTTGTCACAAAAATAAGCGTTGATGATCTCTGCCGCCATGGATGCGGATTCATCGGTGAAGATGAAATGTCCGCCGCAGATACGGAAGTCTGACAACTCTTTTTTGCGATCCGCCATAAAGACGGGGACGCTGTTATAAAGAATATTGCGGTGCTTCCATGCACGGGCAAGCGGAAATGTCGCGTTTCTGCGGTCGCGGAGGGGCATAAAATCGGACTTTTCACATTCGTTGCAGGAATATAAGTCGCGTATGACGCATTTTTCCAGCGTCATGAGCGGGATACGTCCGTATAGAATCGGTGCGATTCCCAAATCCCGCAGCTGCGGCAAGGTCAGCTCGGGCGATGCCATCAGATCGGCAAAGCCCAGCTCACGCAATACACGGACAGTCTCGAGATTGAAAATATTCATGCGGAAATCACCGTGGACGATCATGCCCGCATCCTCCGCAAGGGCGATGTGCCCGAGATTGGACACCAGCGCGTGCTTGACGCCCGCATCGGCTGCCCTTTGCAGCATGGCGACGATTTCGGCTTTTTCGGAATCAAAAATGACGGGCGGCAGAATAATTCCACTTACGCGACTGCTGTGTGAAGCTTGGAATTTTTCAAGCGGCAGATAGACAATATCGAACCGCTCCGCCTCCTTGGGAATGCGCTCAAAGCTATGAAAACGGGCGGTATAATGCGGCTTGTCGGGCACAGCTTCCGCAAGTGCGAGCTTATCGGGGAGCGCGGAAGCGCGGCGGATAAGCAGCTTTTCGGTCAGCGCCCTCACCGCATCGCGGCGAAGCGCATTCAGTGCGGACAGAGGGAGCATGAGATTTTCGCCCAGCGAAATTTCCGTGGCCTGTGCAAAAAAGGGTGTATTCCCTAACTTTGTCAGATTTTTCTCCACAGCTTCCTTTGTCAGCGGACAGTTTTTCGCCGCTTCGGGGACGGTTCCCTCTGCCGAAGCAGAGAGATCTCCCGCGGTGACGGTCAGCGTACAAGGCTTGTCCGCCTCCATGGTCAGCGAGAGCGAAAGCGGTCTGCGGCGTTCTCTTAAAAGCGCGGCGTAATCCGTCGGTCCGGAGCCTGCGGCACTTTCTGCCTTGTCCGCATCGGTGCGGATGCCCAGCATTTCTCTGCCGATTTTTGATGTAAAATAGCCGTCCGTAAAGCCGCTTCGCGAAAAGAGTGCCTTCAGTAGAGCAAGCTCCTTTTCTGTGGCATTGCGGCCTTCATCCAGCAGTGTGCGGTAGATCTTCGTCACGCCGTAAACATAATCGGGGCTTTTCATTCTACCCTCGATCTTCAGCGAGGCGATGTCAAGGGATAGGATTTCTGTAATATGGGAGGCAAGGCACATATCCTTGATGCTGAGTGCGTAGGTATCCTTTGCCTTTGCGCCTGCTTTTTTGTAGGGCAGACGGCAAGGCTGGGCACATTCGCCGCGGTTGCCGCTTCGCCCGCCGATCAGCGAGCTTGCAAGGCATTGCCCCGATTGCGAGACACAGATGGCTCCGTGAATGAACATCTCCGTTTCGATGGGGGAGGCTTTGCACAAGGTGCAAAGATCGGCAAAAGAAAGCTCTCTTGCCGCCACCATACGGGAAAATCCAAGGTGCGCCAGCTTTTCTGCCGCGGCGAGATTATGTCCCACCGCCTGCGTGCTGGCGTGCAGCTCCAAATCGGGAAAATATCGGTGAATGAGCGATGCCGCGCCGAGATCGGCAACGATCAGCGCATCGCATCCGAGCTTGTAAAGCTCCTCTACGCAGAGCAGAACGTCCTTAATCTCACGGCTGTGCACCAGCGTATTCAGCGTGATATTGGTACGCACGCCGTGCAGACGGCATTTGTCGATGGCATCACGCAGGGCATCGCCTGCGAAATTTTTTGCGTTCATGCGGGCATTGAATGCCGATCCGCCGAAATAGACCGCATCGGCACCTGCGGCGATCGCCGCATCCAGCGCCTCGGGAGAGCCGCATGGCGCGAGTAGTTCGGGGCGTTTTGTATTGATGGTGATCCCTCACTTTGATGTTTTTGAAAACTTTCAAAATAAATTGCGCGGATTTCATGATTTAGGCTTGCATTTTTTGCCTGTTCAAGGTATAATATTGATGTAAGCTTCCGTTGTACAGAATGGCTCATTCTATATTATAATATAAATTTCCGATTTTGCAAAGAGCAAATGCAAAATTTTAATAATTTGTTCATTGCCTTTTGAAAAATCAAAAAACGAGAAATATACAGACTGTGGAGAAAAAACAATGAGTGTACTTGAAAAAAACGCAAGAATTGTAGTAAAGATCGGCTCCAATACGCTGACCCATGCCATGGGACATCTGGATCTGCGCCGCATGGAGCATCTTGTTCGGATTCTGTCCGACTACAAAAACGCGGGGCATGAGGTGGTGCTGGTCAGCTCGGGCGCGGTGGCGGCGGGCATTGCAAGGCTCCGTCTCGGGTACCGTCCCGAAACCATCGAAGAAAAGCAGGCGCTTGCCGCCGTCGGGCAAGCGGATCTGATGCAGGTATATGAGCAGTTTTTTGCCGCATACGGTCACACCGTGGGACAGCTGCTCATGACCAAGGATATCATCGACAATCCCATTCGCCGTCAAATGGCGGAAAATACCTTCCGCGAGCTTTTGCGTCTTGGATGTGTGCCCATTGTCAACGAAGACGACCCCGTTTCTTCCGAGGAGCTGAAATTCGGCGGAAACGATACGCTGTCCGCCTATGTGGCGATGGTGTGCGGTGCGGATCTGCTCATCAATATGTCGGATATTGACGGTCTGTATGATTCCGATCCCCGCAAAAATCCGAGCGCAAAGCTGATCTCCCGTGTGGACGAGATCAACGATACCATCCTTTCCTATGCGGGAGGGGCTGGCACCGATCGCGGAACGGGAGGCATGATCACCAAGATCAAGGCGGCACAGATCGTTACCGAGGTGGGAATTCCCATGCTGATCGTGAACGGAAAAAATCCCGATGTGCTTTACAAAATCTACGACGGCGAGCATGTGGGAACTTATTTTGCCGTGCCGAAGAAAAAGGCATGATAAGGCGCCCCATAAGACTTGCCTATGAGAAAAGAGATGCGGTTTTATGGCACTGACTTTTGACACCGATATACGCTATCTTCCCGGCGTGGGAGATGCCCGTGCAAAGGCGTTTGCACGGCTGGGCATCGAAACGGTGGGACAGCTTCTTTATCATTTTCCGCGCGGTTACGAATTCCGTGGGAATGTCAGGCAATTGGCAGAGGCGGAGGTGGGAGAAACCGCCTCCTTCATCCTAACCGTGGCGACGGATGTGCATAATCATATGCTGCGACGTGGCATGACCATCAGCAAGCTGCGCGCCTTCGATGAAAGCGCAAGCTGTGAGATCCTCTATTTCAATCAGCCCTATGTCAAGGATCAGCTGATCAAGGGCGGCGAATACCGCTTTTACGGGAAGCTGGCGCTTGATAAGGGACGCTTCGTGCTCTCCTCCCCTGTTACCGAACCGATCATCGAGGGCGTGGAGCTTCCTGCGCTGACGGCAATTTATCCGCTGACCACGGGGCTCACACAAAAGCTGATCGCAAAGCTTGTGGATCGCGCGCTGCGTGATCTTGGCGACAAGATCCCCGAGGTGCTAAACGAGCGGATCCGACGGGAGAATGGGCTGTGCGGCATTTTGGAAGCTCTTGTCACCATCCATAATCCCGCGGATTTCAAACAGCTGGAAATTGCCAAGCGGCGGCTGATCTTTGAGGAGCTTTATCGCTTTGCGCTTTCTACCGGCAAAAAATCGGAGAAAGCCTGCACCGCACCTGCCATGGTAAACGGTGACATCGGTTCGCTGACCGCACTGCTGCCCTATGCACTGACCGGCGCACAGAATCGCGTCATCGGCGAAATAGCCGCTGACCTTGCTTCGGGAAAGCCCATGCGACGGCTGGTCTCGGGCGATGTGGGAAGCGGAAAGACGGTGGTGGCGGCTTCGGCGGCATATATCGCCATCAAAAACGGATATCAAGCGGCGCTGATGGCGCCCACGGAAATTTTGGCAAATCAGCATTACAGCGAGTTGTCTGCACTTTGTGAAAAGCTCGGCATTCGCTGTGGCCTGCTGACCGGCTCGGTTAAGGGTACGGCAAGAAAAACCGTATTATCTGCACTGGCAGACGGCAGTATGGGACTTGTGGTCGGAACCCATGCGCTGATTAGCGAGGATGTTCTATTTAGACAGTTGGGGCTTGTTATCTGCGATGAACAGCATCGTTTTGGCGTGGGACAGCGGGAGGCGCTCCTCCGAAAAGGCGGCGGTGATGCCTGCCATCAGCTTACCATGAGCGCGACGCCCATTCCGCGGACACTTGCGCTGTTTCTCTACGGCGATCTTGATATGTCCGTGCTGGATGAGCTTCCGCCGGGCAGACAGCGCGTGGAAACCTTTGCGGTCAATGAGAGCTATCGCGAGCGGCTGAACGGATTTATCCGCAAACAGCATGAGGAAGGACATCAGACTTATGTGGTCTGCCCTTCTGTGGAGGAGCCGGAAAGCGGTGAGGTCACCCAAGAGGATATCCGCCTGTTTGATTTCGGCTATGATGCGGAGGAAATTCTTCGCCCGAAGGCACCGCCAAAGGCTGCGGTCAGCTTTGCGGAGACGCTTGCTGCTTCCCTGCCCGATTTGAAGGTGGGCATGGTTCACGGTAAAATGAAAGCCTCCGAAAAGGATGCGGTGATGGAACGGTTTATATCGGGTGAGACGGATGTGCTGGTTTCCACCACGGTGATAGAGGTGGGCGTCAACGTGCCCAATGCCACGCTGATAATCGTGGAAAATGCGGAACGGTTCGGCTTATCCCAGCTTCATCAGCTGCGCGGCCGCGTGGGACGCGGCGCGGCGAAATCCTACTGCATCCTCGTTTCTGATGCGCCGAGCGGCAGTCGTGCGAGGGATCGGTTGGAGATTATGCGTACCACCTATGATGGCTTCCGCATTGCGGAGTTTGATCTTGGCGAGAGAGGGCCGGGTGATTTTTTCCGTTCGGGAGAGGACGATGTGCGTCAGCATGGCGAGCTGCGCTTCCGCCTTGCCAATCTCTGTGAAAATATGGAGCTGTTTGAGGCGGCGGTTGCCGCCGCGAAGCAAGAATCGCCCGAAGGATAAAGCTTAAGAAATCGTGTTATAACATGAAGGTGTAGGAGATTTACTATGAACAGACCTCTTGCCGACAGGGTTCGCCCGCGGGATTTTGACGATATGGTGGGACAGGAGCCGCTGGTCGGAAAGAACGGCGTTCTGCGCCGCATGGTGGAGTCGGGACACATTACCAATATGATCTTCTTCGGCCCGCCCGGCACGGGAAAAACCACGGCGGCAAACATTGTGGCGGAGCGTTCGGGCATGACATTGCGTCGGCTGAATGCCACCACGGCAAGCCTTGCGGATGTTAAAGAAGTCATAGAAGAAACGGGTACGCTGATGGGCAGCGGCGGCATTCTTCTCTACCTTGACGAGATCCAATATTTCAATAAAAAGCAACAGCAATCGCTGCTTGAATACATCGAGGACGGTCGGATCACGCTGATCGCATCCACCACGGAAAACCCCTATTTTTATGTATACAATGCCATCATTTCCCGTTCGGCGGTGTTTGAATTTCGCCCCGTTTCCGCGGAGGATATCCAGCGCGCGCTCGTCCGCACGCTGGAATCGCTCAATTGCGAGGAGCAGGCATCCGTCAAGCTCGGCAAAGAGGCGCTGGAGATGCTTGCGGGCTGTGCGGCAGGCGATGTCAGACGAAGCATCGGACTGCTTGAAAACGCCTTTTACCTTGCGGATCCGAATGGCGGCGAGATCACCGTCTCGCTGATCGGATCCATTACGCCGAAAATCGTGGGAAGCTTTGACAGGGCGGGCGATGTACACTATGATCTGCTCTCTTGTCTGCAAAAATCCATCCGAGGGTCCGATCCCGATGCGGCAGTGTTCTATTTGGCAAAGCTGCTGGCAGGCGGCGATCTGATCTCCGCGTGCCGCAGATTGCAGGTGATCGCAAACGAGGACATCGGGCTTGCCTATCCCATGGCGGCGGTGATCACCCGCGCTTGCGTGGAAAGCGCGCGCGAGCTGGGACTGCCCGAGGGACGAATCCCCCTTGCAAATGCGGCGGTGATGCTTGCGACTGCGCCAAAATCCAATACCGCTTATACCGCTCTTGCTGCCGCCGATGCGGATATTGCGGCAGGACGCGGACAGGAGGTGCCAAAGCATCTTCGAAGCCCGAAATATATCGGGTACAAATATCCCCACGACTTTGAAAACGATTGGGTGGCACAGCAGTATCTGCCCGATGATTTGAAAAACGCGCATTATTATCAATACGGCGAGAACAAAACCGAACAGGCAGCAAAGCAGTATTGGGACAAAATCAAGAAATGAGGTCTATGCAGATGAAAGCAGTGCAAATCGGCAATGCAGGGCATGCGTACTACGCATATCCGGGAATCAAAACATATAATATTGATTTTACAGCCCTTGCATGCGGCAGCGCCGGTTTGGAGGCGGAAGGCACCATGGGCGCGCTTGCCAATCTGAAAAAGCGTGGCTTTGATCCGAAGCTGTACGAGGATTGGCGCATGATGCTGGATGCGGAAAAACCCGACATCGCGATTATTACGCCGCCCTTTTATGAAATTGCCGAATGTGCGATTTACGCATTGGAGCGTGGTATTCATGTGTTTGCGGAAAAGCCGCTGGCGCATGATATTCCGCAACTCGAGCGTTTGGAGGCGGCATATAAAGCATCAAATGCAAGGCTCGCGGGCATGTTCGGCATGCGCTATGAGTCCGGCTTTGCTACGCTTAAAAAAGCGATCAAAGATAGCAGAATCGGAAAGATCCGCATGATGGATTCGCGCAAATCCTACAAGTGCGGAACGCGATCCGAATTTTACAAATCGCGCAAAACCTATCCGGGCATTATCCCGTGGGTGGCGATCCACGCCATTGATTGGATGCAGTGGCTGTCGGGCGAGAGCTATACGAGCGTGCATGCGTTCCATTCCGCCGTAGCCAACGGCGACAACGGCGACATGGACATCACTTCTTCGGCGCAGTTTATGATGACGGGAGAGGTGATTGCCTGCGTGACGGCGGATATGTTCCGTCCGAGCACAGCCCCAACGCACGGAGATGATCGCGTGCGCCTTGTGGGCACCGAAGGCATTTTGGAGCTGACGGACGGTCAGGTGACGCTGATCTCCGACAGCGTGGGCGGCAAGTTCATCCTTGAAAATGAGCCGGAGGGCGATATTTTCGTGGATTTTCTCGAACAGATCCTGCATCATAAAGAAAGCGATCTGACGGCGGAGAATGCGTTTGAGGTGACAAGATGGGCGCTTTTGGCGCGCGATGATGCGGAGCGAAAGAATTAGGAGGAAGCATGGGTAACAATTTCCGTTTACTGGCACTCGGCGATGTGGTGGGACCTGCCGCGGTCAAATATATCGGCGAAACACTGTGGAGCTTCCGCAAGGAAAATGACATCCAAATGGTGGTTTGCAATGCGGAGAATGCGGCACTCGGCAATGGACTTGATCCGCAGAGCGCGGATGCGCTGCTGTCTGCCGGATGCGATGTATTGACGGGCGGCAATCACATCTTTCGCAAAAGGGAGCTTCGTCGCTATCTTGAAAACAGTCGCACGCTTGTGCGTCCTGCGAACTATCCCTTCGGCACGCCGGGCAACGGCTATACCTTTGCGGAGATCGACGGGTATCGCGTGCTTATCATCAATGTGATGGGGCAAATCTATCTGGACCCGTTGGCATGCCCCTTTGCCACGGTTGATCGCATTTTGGAGCGAGAGGCAGGGCAATATGACTTTGCGGTGCTGGATATTCACGCGGAGGCGACCAGCGAAAAAATTGCCCTTGGCAGATATTTCGACGGCAGGATCGCCGCGATTTTCGGTACCCATACCCATGTGGCGACGGCGGATACAGTCGTTTTGCCAAAGGGAAGCGGATATGTGACCGATCTTGGCATGTCGGGTCCGCCCGATGGGGTGCTTGGCGTTCGCGCGGATATTATCATCGAAAAGCTGCGTACCAAGCTGCCGGTGAAGTTTGAGCTGGCAGAGGGTGCGCCCGAAATCAACGGCGTGATTTTCACGCTTGAAAAATCTTCATGGAAGGCGATCTCCGTGGAGAGGGTGAAATTTTAACCGCTTCGGGAGGGCATTTGCCCTCCCGATCTTTGTGTGCGGCGCTTGCTGAAGAAACATCGAATTTTGTCAGGAGGCATCCGCAAGATGCTCTCCTTTGCAGGCTATTTTATTTGCCCTATCAAAAAACTTTTGTAAAATCAAAGGAAGATTGGCGGTTTTTGCTCTTTTACGGTGGCAAAAAATGTGATATAATATTAAATTGTGAGATTGTTTGATTTTATAAAACAGAGGAGAAATCGTTTTGATTCGTGAAGATTTAAGAAACATTGCCATCATCGCCCACGTTGACCACGGCAAGACCACGCTGGTTGACGAAATGCTGAGACAGGGCGGCATTTTCCGCGAAAATCAGGCGACGGAGGAGCGCGTCATGGACTCCAACGCCATCGAAAAGGAGCGCGGCATTACCATTCTCGCAAAGAATACCGCCGCGCATTATAAAGATGTAAAGATCAACATTATCGACACGCCCGGCCATGCGGACTTCGGTGGCGAGGTGGAGCGCATTCTCAAAATGGTGAGCGGCGTTCTGCTGCTGGTGGATGCGGCGGAAGGTCCCATGCCGCAGACAAGATTTGTTCTGCAGAAGGCGCTGGAGCTTGGTCACAAGGTTATCGTTGTTGTCAACAAGGTTGACCGCCCCGATGCGCGCATTGATGAGGTAATCGACGAGGTTCTGGAGCTTCTCATTGATCTCGATGCCACCGATGAACAGCTCGATTCTCCCATGATCTTTGCCTGCGGACGTGACGGCACCGCTTCCCTGACCCCCGGCGAAAAGGGCGAGGATCTGAAGTGCTTGTTTGACACCATCCTCGAATATATTCCCGCGCCCGAGGGCGAGGTGGAAGCGCCGCTTCAGATGCTGGTATCCTCCATCGACTACAACGAATATGTGGGCAGGATCGGTATCGGACGCGTGGAGCGCGGTGTGATCAAGACGGGACAGGAGATCATGGTCTCCAACTTCCATTCGGAAGAAGCACCCAAGCGCACCCGCATTGTATCCCTTTATCAAATCGACGGCTTACAGCGCATTTCCGTGAATGAAGCAAGGATGGGCGACATCGTATGCTTCTCCGGCGCTGCCGATGTTACCATCGGCGATACGGTAACGGCGGTGGATTGCGTGGAGCCATTAGAATTTGTCAAGGTCAGCGAGCCGACGCTGGAGATGACCTTCTCGGTCAACGACAGCCCCTTTGCAGGCCGCGAGGGCAAATTTGTCACATCCCGTCAGCTGCGCGAGCGTTTGTACAAGGAACTGCTCAAGGATGTTTCCCTGCGCGTTTCCGACGGCGACACCACCGACAGCTTCAAGGTGGCGGGCAGAGGCGAAATGCACCTTTCCATTCTGATCGAAAATATGCGCCGCGAGGGATATGAGCTTACCTGCTCCATGCCGCGCGTGTTGTATAAGGAGATCGACGGTCAGCTTTGCGAGCCGATGGAGCGTGTGACCATCGACGTTCCCGAGGGCTCCGAGGGCACGGTCATTCAAAAGCTTGGCTCCCGCAAGGGCGAGCTTCTCGAAATGGCACTGCACGGCAGTCGTATGCGAATCGAATATCTGATTCCCGCACGCTGTCTGTTCGGCTACCGCAGCGAATTTCTCACCGATACCCGCGGTGAGGGCATTATCAACTCGGTGTTTGACAGCTATCAGGCATTCCGCGGCGAGATCACCCTGCGTTACACGGGCTCGCTGGTGGCATCCGAGGATGGCGAGACCACTTCCTACGGCTTGTATCAGACGCAGGATCGCGGTCAGATGTTTGTGGGCGTTCAGACGCCCGTATACGAGGGCATGATCGTGGGCGAATCTCCGAAAATCGGTGATATTTCCCTCAATCCCTGCAAGAAGAAGCACCTCACATCCATCCGCTCCACGGGTGCGGACGAGGCGCTGATCCTGACGCCCCACAAGGTGATGAGCCTCGAAGAAGCCATCGAGTTTCTTGCCGAAGACGAGCTGATGGAGGTCACGCCAAAATCCATTCGTCTGCGTAAGAGCATCCTCGATACGCCGACTCGACTTAAGGCGCAGGCAAAGCTGAAAAAGTAATAGAAGCATAGCAAAAACGCCCCCGCGAAATTTCGCGGGAGCGTTTGTCGTAAAGTTTATTCAACCGTGACCGATTTTGCCAGATTGCGGGGCTTGTCGATATCACAGCCGCGCGCTTTTGCGGTGTAATATGCGAGAAGCTGTAATGCGGTGACCGCAGGCTGGAACGCCAGCTCGGGCGCGATCTCGGGGATGCGGATGACCGTATCTGCGGTATCTGCGGGGATGTCGGCATCTGCAGATGCAATGATCAAGGTCAGCGCACCTCTTGCCTTCACCTCGCGGATGTTTGAGACCATCTTTTCGAGCAGAGACGGAACGGTGCAGAGTGCGATGACGGGAATGCCGGGCTCGATCAGCGAAATGGTACCATGCTTCAATTCGCCGGCCGCGTAGGCTTCGCTGTGGATGTAGGAGATCTCCTTCAGCTTGAGGGAGCCCTCCTCGGCGAGCGCATAGTCCGTGCCGCGTCCGATATAGAAAATATCATCCGATGATGCAAGACGTTCTGCCGCCTGACGCATCTCCTCCGATCGTTCCAGCATGATGGCAATGGTTTCGGGAACCTGCTCATACAGAGCGGCGGTTCTTTGCTTAACGGCGGATGCATCCAATGTGCCGCGCACCTTTGCCGCTTCTACGGCAAGCAGATACAGAAGTGCTGTCTGAACGGAATATGCCTTTGTGCTGGCTACAGCAATTTCCGGTCCTGCCTGTGTATAAAGCACGGCATCCGCTTCTCTTGCGATGGAGGAACCTACCACGTTGACTACAGCAAGTGTGGTCGCTCCCTTTTCCTTTGCAAGGCGCAGTGCGGCAAGAGAATCCGCCGTTTCGCCCGATTGGGAGATGATGATGACCAGATCCTGCGTGCCGATGATGGGATTTTCGTAACGGAATTCCGATGCGATCTCCACCTCGCACGGCAGTTCTGCAAGACTGCTGAAGTAGCTGCGTGCGATCAATCCCGCGTGCATTGCAGTGCCGCAAGCGACGATGTGCAGGCGTGTCATGCGTGCAAAAACGGAGGTATCGAAGCCATCACCTGCAAAATCGGGCATGCCATCGCAAATGCGGCTGCGGAGCGTTCCGCGAACGGCATCCGGCTCCTCGTGCATTTCCTTCATCATGAAATGCTCATATCCGCCGCGTTCAGCGGCTTCCACGTCCCAGCTTGCCCGAAGCAGGGGCTTTTCGATCAGTACTCCGTCCTTCCAGATCTGAACGGCATCTTTGGTGACTGCGGCGATCTCATCCTCGTCGGGCGAATAGTAGTCGCGCGTATGACGAAGGATGGCTGTGATGTCCGATGCGATGAAGTTTTCATCCTTGCCGACACCCACGATCAGCGGCGAGCCGCGTCTTACGCACCAGAGCGTATGTGCATCGTCGGCGAACAGAACGCCCAGCGCATAGGATCCGCGCAGACGGGAGGTCAGCTGTTCCAGCGCATTTCGGGGCGAAAGCTTTTCCACGCGATAATAGTAATCAAGCAGTTTTGCCGCCACCTCGGTGTCTGTTGCGCTGTTGAAGGTGTAGCCGAGCGCGGTCAATTCCTCGCGCAGAGCCGCGTAATTTTCAACAATGCCGTTATGTACCAGCTGCAGAGATGCGGTGCCGTGGGGATGTGCATTGATGTCATCCGGCGCGCCGTGGGTTGCCCAGCGCGTGTGTCCGATGCCGCAATGGGAGGCAGGCGCATCGGTCAGCTTGGCTTCGAGATTTGCCAGACGTCCCGCCGCCTTGACCACGCGAAGCGCGTCGCCGTCAAAGAATGCCACACCTGCGGAGTCGTAACCTCTGTATTCGAGGGCGCGAAGTCCCTCCATCAGGTGGGAAACAGAATTTTCATCTCCGATATATCCAATAATTCCACACATAATCCAATAATTCTCCTATAATATGGTTGTCCATGGAGCTTTCCATGGGGGTTGTTCAAAGATTGTTTTGCAAGGATTGATCCGATGTTTTGTCTCCGCAGTTACCCGCAGGTTTTGTCATCGGACTGACGACGGCTTGCATGCCGCCGGAAAAACATCCGCCGAATTTTCGATGATTTTTCCCCTCGTCAACCATAAGAATATGGTTCCGGCGCTTCTTTTCCTTCCTTTCTTTATGATTTGTAGCTTGCGAGCTGTTTCGCAATTTTTTCTGCTGTGGTTTCCGCAATTTGCTTGATAAAATCGCCGTTTTCTCCCTCCGCCATGACGCGGATCAGCGGCTCGGTTCCCGAAGGTCTGGCAAGAAGTCTGCCGCCATCTCCGAGAGCATTCTTTGCATCCTCTAAGATCGCCTTGACTTCAAAATCGGTATAGAACGCCACCTTTTCTTCCTTGGTGACGGGGAGATTGATGATAAACTGCGGATATCGGGTCATCACCTTCGCCGCATCGCTCAGCTTTACGCCCGTGCGTTTGAGCCGGGAGAGAAGCTGTACCGCGGTGAGCTGACCGTCGCCCGTGGTGGCATAGTCGCGGAAAATGATGTGTCCCGACTGCTCGCCGCCCAAATTGTAGCCCTCAAGGAGCATTTCCTCCAGCACATAGCGGTCGCCGACCTTTGTTGCGGAAAAACGGAGATCGTTTTCCGCGCAGAATTTCGTGAAGCCGAAATTGGTCATGACCGTGCCTACGACTGTATTGTGACTCAGCGTTCCGCGCGCCTTCATATCCAGCGCAAGAATGGCGATGATCATATCGCCGTCGATCTCCTGCCCCTTGTCGTCGATGCACAGGCAACGGTCTGCGTCGCCGTCAAAGGCAATGCCCGCATCCATGCCGTTTTCAAGAACGTATCGTCTCAAATTTTCAAGATGGGTGGAGCCGCATCCGTTGTTGATGTTGATGCCATCGGGCTTGTCGTAAAGAATGGTGCAGTCTGCGCCGAGGCGGTTGAACAGCAGAGCAGCCGTGCGGCTCGCGGCGCCGTTTGCACAGTCGATGGCAATGCGAAGCCCTTCCAAAGAATGGGGCACCGAGCTGCAGAGGTGATCCACATAATCCATGGCGGCATTTTCTGCGCGGTGGACTCTGCCGATGCTTTTAGGATCGGCAAGAGTGGGTGCGGGAGTGCTGTCGAGAACGATGGATTCGATGCGTTCCTCCAGCTCATCCTCCAGCTTGTAGCCGTCCTCGTTGAAGATCTTAATGCCGTTGTACTCAAAGGGGTTGTGCGATGCGGAGATCATGATTCCCGCGTGCGCCTTGTATTTGCCCACAAGATAGGCGACCGCAGGTGTGGGGATCACGCCGAGATCAATGACATGTGCGCCTGCCGAGCAAAGTCCGGCGATCAGGGCGGAGGCAAGCATTTCCGAAGAAATACGGGTGTCTGCGCCGACGAGCACCGTGGGCTGGATCCGTTTGCCGCCGGAAATCACCTCCGCCACGGCGCGGCCGACCTGCAGGGCGCGTTCACAGGTCAGCTCGGCGTTCGCAATGCCACGGATGCCGTCTGTACCGAAAAGTCTTCCCATGTTAATTCCTTTCAATAATAAATATATATACACAGAACAATATATATGGACGGATTATAAACAGATTTTCTTGACAATATTCCCCGAATCCTTGTAAATAGAGTCCGGCGGGATGATGCCGCGAACGCGGGAAAGCGGATAGATGTTTGTATTTCGTCCGACGATACTGCCGGGACAGAGCACGCTGTTGCAGCCGACTTCAACAAAGTCTCCGACAATGGCGCCGAGCTTCTTTCGCTCGGTTTCGATGACTGCTTCTTCCACACAAACGGTGACGAGGGATTTGTCGCTCTTGACATTGGAGGTGACAGCGCCTGCGCCGAGATGGGACTTGAAGCCGAGGATCGAGTCGCCGATATAGTTGAAATGCGGCACTTGCACACCGTCGAACAGAATACAATTCTTTAGTTCGCAGGAATTTCCGACGACAGCGCCTTTGCCGACGATTGCCGAGCCGCGTATGTATGCACAGTGACGAACCTCGGCGCCGCTGTCGATGATGGTATATTCTCCGATAAAAGCGGTGGGTGCGATCTTGGCATCGCGGGCGACATAGATGTGGTCGCCGCGGCATTCGTATAGATTCGGGTCCAGGGTGGGGCCGAGTCGGACAATGAATCCCTTGATGGTATCGAGAATCGCCCACGGCGGAAGCGCGGTGTCAAAGAGAGAGCTTGCGATCGTGTGGGAAACATCGAACAAATCGCCGATGGATGGGATCTGCGATGAATGCTTCATATAATATATACGCTCCTTTCCGCAGGTGCGATGCAACCGCGAATGTGTCCGGAAACGGACTTACAATATAAGTATAGCATAAACTAGCGATTTTGTCAACAATCCGCGCAAAAAGGGACAGATGCAAAGAAATTTGAAATATCCGCAAAAAGATCAAACTTTTTTTAAAAAACCTCTTGACAAAGGCAGATGAATATGATATAATAAACGAGCTGTCACCGAGAAGGTGGGAGTGAGTTTGGGAAAAAGTTGAAGAAAAAAACTTTAGAAAAAACTTTATAAAAGCTCTTGACAAAAGCGATGAGATGTGATATAATAAACGAGTCGCTAAAGAGCGAAGAGCAAGATGGTCCTTGAAAATTGAACAACAAGAGATAGAAAGAAAGTACAAAGCAAGAATCACGAAAGTGAGACCAAGCAAAGACTTTAAGATAATCAAATCT
>JAZTWJ010000051.1:0-10837 GCA_045635785.1 Candidatus Flemingiibacterium sp. | reverse complement strand
ATCGACAATATTTTCCGATTCACACAGGCGGGATCCGAGGTTTCGGCACTTCTCGGACGCATGCCCTCCGCCGTTGGCTACCAGCCCACGCTGGCAACGCAAATGGGCGCGCTGCAGGAGCGCATTACTTCCACCAAGCGTGGTTCCATCACCTCCGTGCAGGCGGTTTATGTGCCGGCGGATGACCTGACGGACCCGGCACCTGCCACAACATTCTCTCATTTGGATGCAACCACGGTTCTATCCCGTGCCATCGCCTCGAAGGGCGTTTATCCCGCGGTGGATCCGCTGGAATCCACCTCCCGTATTTTGAATGCGGATATCCTCGGCGAGGAGCATTACCGCGTGGCGCGCGAGGTACAGCGCATTCTGCAAAGATACAACGAGCTGATGGACATCATTGCCATCATGGGTATGGATGAGCTTTCCGATGAGGACAAATTGCTTGTTGCCCGTGCCAGAAAGATTCAAAACTTCCTCTCACAGCCTCTGCATGTTTCCGAGAAGTTCAACGGCTTCCCCGGCGTGTATGTACCGCTGTCCGAAACGGTGCGCGGCTTTGCGGAAATTATCGACGGTAAGCATGATGATTTGCCCGAATCCGCTTTCCTCTTTGTCGGTACCATCGACGAGGCGGCTGCGAAAGCGAAGGATATGCAATGAACGTATTCAAGCTGAAAATCGCAACGCCTGACGGCAACGCCTTTGAAGGTGAGGCCGTAAAGCTTGATGTGCGCGGCATCGAAGGCGAGCTGGCAATCATGGCGGGACATACGCCCTTCATGACGGCGTTAAAGCCCGGCATATGCAAATTATTGCTTGCGGACGGTTCGGAAAAGATTTCTGAGCATGACGGTGGGCTTTTGAATGTGAATGCGGACGCTGTAACGTTGCTTGCGGCGAAGCTGCATTGGGTAGAAGAAACGAAATAGCTTGACAAATGAGCCGTTTGCTTATGCAGACGGCTTGTTTTTACATTTCCGTCACAATCCGCTATTGCTTTTTTCTTTGGAATATGGTACAATAATTAAGGTTGCAAAAACGAAAAAGGTGTGACTAAAAATTGGGCTGAACATTTTGGGAGGTGTTTGCGATATTTAGGGAAAAAGTTGCGGAGTCGGTTTCGTCGGTACTACCGATTACCGCTATTGTGCTGCTGCTCAGCATCACATTGGCGCCCATGGATCCGGGTGTTCTGGCTTTGTTCATTTTCAGTGCAATTGCGTTGGTGGTGGGCATGGCGCTGTTTACGCTGGGGGCCGGCATGAGCATATCACCGCTTGGTGAGGGCATCGGTGTGCAGATGAGCCGCTCTAAATGGCTGTTTCCAAAGATTGTCGTCTGCTTTGTGCTTGGCGTGCTGATTACCATTGCCGAGCCGGATTTGCAGATGCTGGCGAAGCAGGTACCTTCGGTGCCGAATATGGTGCTGATTTTGTCTGTTGCCATTGGTGTGGGTTTTTTGATGCTCGTTTCGCTGTTGCGGACACGGTTTCATATAAAGCTTTCCTATCTGCTCATGGGCTTCTATTTGGTTGTCCTGGTTTTGGCGTTCCTTGCGCCGGAGAATTTGGTTCCCACCGCATTTGACTCGGGCGGTGTCACTACAGGTCCTATCACCGTTCCGTTTATCATGGCGTTCGGTGCAGGTATGGCTGCCATCGGTACGCACCACCACAGCGAGGACAGCTTTGGTCTTGTGGCGCTTTGCAGTGTCGGACCGATTCTGTCGGTGCTGATCCTGTCGGTCTTCTTTCCGTTTGAAAACAGCGCCGCTGTACAAACGCCCATCTCTGAAATTGAGACGACAAAGGATGCTTTTTTTGAAATATTACACGCCATCCCGCATTATGCAGGAGAAATGCTGGTCGCGTTCCTGCCCATTGTGGCAGTGTTTATATTGTTCCAGCTGTTTTTCCGCCGCTTTCATGGCAGAGAGCTGCCTAAAGCGATTATTGGTTTTGTGTATACCTACATAGGACTGGTTCTCTTTTTGACCGGTGCCAATGTGGGATTCCTTCCCGCCGGTCAACTGATTGGCGCGGAGCTTGCGGGAAACAAGTTTGCCGTCGCGCTGATTCCCATCGGCATGATCATCGGTTGGTTCACCGTAGCCGCCGAGCCTGCGGTCCACGTTCTGAAAAAGCAGGTTGAGGAAATCTCCAATGGCACCATCACGCAAAAATCCATCGGCACGGGACTTTCCGTGGGCGTGGCAATTTCCGTTGGTATTGCTATGCTGCGCGTATTGACGGGTATTCCGATCTTGCCCTTTATGATCTGCGGTTATATTCTTTCGCTGGTCATCAGCTTTTTCGTGCCGCCGCTTTATACGGGTGTGGCATTTGACTCGGGCGGTGTTGCCAGCGGCCCCATGACCACCACCTTCATCCTTCCCTTTGCCCTTGGCGCCTGCGAGGCGCTTGGCGGCAACGTAATGACGGATGCCTTCGGTGTGGTTGCAATGGTTGCCATCACGCCGCTGATTACCATTCAGTGTATCGGCCTTGCCACCGAACTGCGCCGCAAATCCCATCGCCGTAAGATCGCGGCGGAATTTGCGGAGCTGGAAGACAGCATTGTTTACTATGACAACGAAAAGGACGGTGATCCGACATGAGTGAACGCATGATGCTGCTGCTGACCATCACGCGCCGCGGTGACGGCGCAAAGGTGATCGAAACCATGCAGAAAAACTATGTGCCGTGGCATTTTCGTCTGGTCGGACAGGGAACCGCCCCCTCCGAAATGATGGATCTGCTCGGTATCGGTTCTCGCGACAAGGATATCATCGGAAGCCTTTGCACACGCAGTGCGGCAGAGCGCTTTGCCTTTGAATTGGAAGCGGATCCGATGCAGGGGCGCGGACACGGTATTTTGATGATGATCCCACTGGGTGCCATTGGCAGTATTACAGAGGCGCTGACCCGTCGCATGACGGGAACGGTGCCCCAACAGGAGGCAGAGAGCAAAATGAAAAACGAATACAAGCACAGTCTTGTGCTGATCGCGGTCAATCGCGGTCTGGCGGACGAAGTCATGGGCGTGGCAAAAAGTGTCGGTGTGACCGGCGGAACGGTTCTGCGCGCCAATCTCGCGGAAAATCACGCGGGTGAGCTGCTCGGCGTGACTATGGAGGAAGAACGCGAGGTCGTGGCGATCCTCACGCCCGATACCATCCGCGACAAGGTGATGGAGGAGATCAATCGCGCCTTTGGGCTTCGCACAGATGCACAGGCGATCGTTTGCAGCTTGAGTGTGGATAAAGCGATGCGTATTTAACCGATTAAAAACCGATCCCCGTTTTCTAAAATGAGAAAACGGGGATCTTTCTGTCGGTATGCTGTTATTTTTTCAGGGTTGCATTGATTTCTTCGGCGAAACGGATGGTTTCCATGGCATCGGCGGCATAGGCATCCGCGCCGATTTTGTCGGCATAATCTTTGGTCAATACTGCGCCGCCTACCACAATTTTGCAGAAGGGTGCCGCCTTGCGGAGATGTTGAATCGTTTCCTCCATGGCAGGGACGGTGGTTGTCATGAGCGCGGACAATCCGACGAGGGGGGCGCGTAGGCGAAGGACGGTATCCACAACCGTTTCGGGAGCCACATCTCTGCCTAAATCCGTGACATCAAAGCCGTAGTTTTCAAGCAGCAGCTTGACGATATTCTTACCGATGTCGTGAATGTCACCCTTGACCGTGGCAATGACAAAGGCGCATTTATCAGCGGCGGCTTGCTTTGGCATGTTTTCCTTGATGACCTCAAAGGCGGCTTTTGCCGCCTCCGCCGCCATGAGAAGCTGGGGCAGATAGACGGTCTTTTTTTCAAAGCCCCCGCCCACCGTATTCAGGGCGGGAATGATTTCCTCGCGCACGACGGTCAATCCGTCGGTGACGGCGAGACGCTCGCGCGTGAGAGCAGCCGCCTGTTCGCGCAGTCCTTTGATAACTGCACGCATGAGCGGTGAGCCTTCCTCGGGCGTAGATGCAGCCGAAGGCGCGGCTGTCGGAGTCTGCGGCACGCTTTGAGGAAGCGTTTCGGTGAAGTCGATGTATGCGGCACAGTTGTCATCCATGCCCGCAAGTGCGAGATATGCGCGGTATGCCTTCATCATATCCGCGGAATGGGGATTCATGATGGCGGCGGAAAGACCGTTCTGCAATGCCATCGTGAAGAAGGTGCTGTTCAGAATATCACGGTTTGGCAGTCCGAAGGAGACGTTGGAAACGCCCAAAGAGGTGTGACAGCCAAGCTCATTCTTGATGATGTGAACCGCGCGAAGCGTTTCCTTTGCCGCCTGATTATCCGCGCTGACGGTGAGTGCCAGCGGATCGAAGATAAGATCCTCTTTTGCAATGCCGCATTTTTCAGCTTCGGCAAGAATTCGCCTCGCGATGGAAATGCGCCCCTCCGCCGATGACGGAATGCCCGTTTCATCCAAAGTCAGCGCAACAATAACGCCGCCGTATTTCTTTGCCAACGGAAAAATCGCATCCATCGACTCCTGCTTGCCGTTGACGGAATTGATCATCGCTTTGCCGTTGTAACGACGGAGAGCGGCTTCCATGGCAACGGGATCGGATGTGTCGATCTGCAGCGGCAGATCAATGATCGCCTGCAATTCACATACGGCGGTGCGGAGCATTTGCACCTCGTCGAGTTCGGGAAGCCCCACGTTTACATCGAGAATGTGGACGCCCTTTTCCTGCTCCGCGATGCCCTCGCTCAAAATGTAGTTGATGTCATTTGCTTTCAGCGCTTCCTTGAAGCGCTTCTTTCCCGTGGGATTGATGCGCTCACCGATGAGCAAAGGCATCTCTCCAAAAGTCACGGCATGTGCAGAGGAAACCACGGTCCGATGCTTGTTTGTGAGCGGTACGGGCGTGATAGCAAAGGCTTTATCCGTCAGCGCACGGATATAATCGGGTGTGGTGCCGCAGCAACCGCCCGCGATGCGGACGCCGCGCGCTATCAGCGACGCGATTTCCTCCGAAAACTGTTCGGGCAGCACATCGTAAACCGTGCATCCATCACGCATCTGCGGCAGTCCGGCGTTGGGCTTGAGCAGTACGGGCACGGAGGCACAGGCGAGATATTCGTCGATAATCGGTGCGAGCGCTTTCGGACCGAGGGAGCAATTGCAGCCGATGGCATCGGCCCCCATGCCTTCGAGCAGAGCAACCATGGCGGCAGGCGAAGCGCCTGTCATCAGCTTGCCGTCCGAGCCGTAGGCATTGGAGACAAATACGGGAAGATCGGAATTTTCTTTGGCGGCGAGAAGGGCAGCCTTCGTTTCATAGCTGTCGTTCATGGTTTCGATGAAGATGAGATCACAGCCGTATTTCACGCCGCATTTTATTGTTTGCGCAAAGATGTTCACCGCTTCCTCAAAGTCAAGATCGCCGAGCGGCGCCAGCATGCGTCCCGTGGGACCAATGTCCAGCGCGATGAATTTTTCGCCTTGCCGTACGGAGGTCTCCGATGCCTTTCTGGCATTGAGAATAGCGGTTTTTATGATTTCATCCAGTTCATCTGGCGAAAACTTGAGTGAATTTGCGCCGAAGGTATTAGTGCTGACCACGTTCGAGCCGGCATCGAAATACGCGCGGTGAATGTCGGTGATAATATCTGGGTGGGAAAGATTCCACCGTTCGGGAAGCTCGCCTGCAGTAAGCCCTCTTGCCTGCAGCAATGTTCCCATGCCGCCGTCGAGAAAGAGCAGGTTACTTTTAATGTATTCTATAATGTTCATACTTGTTTCCTTGTTCAATGATGCGCCTTACGCCAATTTTCCTATGATATCGGACAGATTTGCCTGAATTTTTTCTGCCACATCGGGCTTATTCATGCTGTAAACATGGACGTTGGTCACGCCGTTGGCGAACAGGTCGATGATCTGATCGGTGGCATAGATGATGCCGGCTTGCTTCATCGCATCGGGGCTCTGTCCGAATTTGTCCACCAGGCTCTTGAATCGCTGGGGCATGAAAGAGCCGGACAGCTTGATGGCACGTTCCACCTGCTTCCCGTTGGTAATGGGCATAATACCGGGAATGATCGGCACGGTGATGCCAGCCTCACGGATTTTGTAAAGGAAATTGTACAGCAGATTGTTGTCGAAGAACATCTGCGTGGTGAGGAAGGAACAGCCCGCATCCACCTTTTCCTTCAGATAGCGGATGTCCTCCTTTTGATTTTCGCTTTCCGGATGAATTTCGGGATAGCACGCGCCGCCGATGCAAAAATCTGCACCCGAATCGCGGATGTCGGCAATCAGATCCACTGCGTGACGGTATGCCCAGCCACTGCGATCGGTGTTTTCAAGCTCCGGCGTGAGATCGCCGCGCAATGCCATGATATTTTCAATGCCTGCCGCCTGCATCTCGGCGATTTTTTCGCGAACGGTCTCCTTTGTGGAGGAAACGCAGGTGAGATGGGCAAGAGTGGGGACATTGTAGCAATCCTTGATGTTTTTTGCGATTTCCAATGTGTAGCGGGAGGTGCCGCCGCCCGCACCGTAGGTGACGCTCATAAAGGAGGGACGCAGCTTGGCGATCTCCTCGGTGGCGTGCTTGACGGAATCAAAGGCGGAGTCGGTTTTCGGCGGAAAAACCTCAAAGGAGAGGTGATGATCGGGACTTTCAAAAAGCGCTTGTAATTTCATGGGATTTCCTCCGTATGTATGGATAATTACTTATATTATATCACGGATTTTATGATGTGGCAATGGTTTTTGATAAATAATCCCGTAAAAATCGAGTGTATCGGACAAAAAAACGGCAGTCTGTTTGCAGCAGACCGCCGGATTTTTATGCGTGGAGATATTCAAGAATTTCTGCGGCGTTGGTGTCGGGCTTGACCTTTGGCATAATCTTTTCGATGAAGCCGTTTTCGTCGATAATAAAGGTGGTGCGCACCACACCCATGCTTACCTTGCCGCATTGTTTCTTTTCTTGCCAAACCCCATAGGCTTCGATGGCGATGCGCTCTGGATCGGAGAGCAGCAGAAAAGGCAGATTGTATTTATCCGCAAATTTTTGATGGGAGGCGACGGAGTCGCGGCTGATGCCGATGACAGGAACATCCATCGCGCGAAACGCTCCATATGCGGCGGAGAAAGCGCACGCCTGCTTGGTACAGCCGGACGTGTTGTCCTTGGGGTAGAAGTATACAACCACCTTTTTTCCGAGAAAATCCGATAAGCTGACGGAATTTCCATCCTTATCAAGCAGGGTAAAGTCGGGGGCTTTGGTTCCGATCTCGAGCATGTTGTTTCACTGACTTTCGCGGCGCGAAAGCTCCTTTCAATAAATTATGATGCGACGGAGAGCGTTTTACCGTCGGATAGAATGACGATGGTGCCGTTTTTATCGGTGCGCAGAACCTCGGACAAGCCGAATTCTTCAAAAAGCTTGATTACCTCGCGATGGGGATGACCGTAATCATTGTCTGCCCCGCAGGAAATTGCCGCTATCCGCGGTGAAACGGCGGAGAGGAAATCTTCGCAAGTGGAGCTGGAGGAGCCGTGGTGCCCAACCTTGAGAAAGTCGCTGTCCAGCGATATTCGGTGCCAGCGCTCCAGCATGGCAAGCTCCGAGCTTGTCTCCGCATCGCCCGTGAACAAAAATGCCATGGAGCCGAAAGTCAGACGCAGCACCAAGCTTGAATCGTTGACGTCCTCATATGTCTGCAGAGGCGCAAGCACGCGGAATTCCGCATCGCCAAGTTTGAAAACATCCCCTGCCTGCGGCATCGTTACCGATACACCGCTGCTTGTGATGGCATCCATCAGCTGTTCGAAGGTATAGGTGTTCACACTCACGTCGGGCATGAGCACGGTCTTGACATCAAACGCTTCGAGCACAGCATCTGCACCACCGATGTGATCATCGTGCGGATGCGTGCAGACGAGATATTCCAAATCATCCACGCCGCAGGCATCCAGATATGCCATCACCATAGGCTCTGCAGCGTTTGTTCCCGCATCAATCAGCATATCGCCCTCAGGTGCGCGAACGAGGATGCTGTCTCCCTGCCCCACGTCAATGACATGGACTTCAAGCTGTCCCGTCGCCTCGGAAGCGGAGAAAAAACGAATCAGTTTTGGGTAATCGACGAAATTGAGAAGATTTGCAAGACCTTCGCCGAATATCATGTATGCTACGGCGGAAAGCACTATCAGAACGGCGGCGAAAATTGCCCGAAATTGCGCCCCACTGTGTTTGGAGGCGATGTTGAATTTTTTATTTGCCATTGGGAATGCCTCTCATGGTCAGTGCGATGCGATGCTTTTTGAGATCCACTGATTTGATTTTTACCTGCACCACATCACCCACAGCAAGCACCTCGCCGGGATGCTTAATATAGCGATCACAGATTTCGGAAATGTGTACCAGACCGTCATGATGAACGCCAATGTCCACAAATGCGCCGAAGTCGATGACATTGCGCACGGTTCCCGTGACGATCATTTCGGGCTTCAAGTCCTCGATGTCTAAAATATCGTCGCGCAGAACGGTCTGCGGTAAGCTGTCGCGGACATCGCGGCCGGGCTTTTCAAGCTCGGTGATGATGTCAATCAGGGTGGGCTCGCCGATGGCAAGTTCGTTGCAGATATGCTTGATTCCCACCTTTTCTGCTTCCTTGCGAAGCCCTGCAAGGCGGCTGTTTTTCACATCTTCTGCGGTGAAACCGAAGCGATCAAGCAGCGTTTTTGCGGCGGTATAGCTTTCGGGATGCACGCCTGTACAATCGAGGATTTCACTTGAACCGGATACGCGCAGAAAGCCTGCGCATTGCTCAAATGCTTTGTCACCGATGCGCGGCACCTTTTTGATCTGCGCACGGGACTTGAATTCGCCGTTTTCCTCGCGATATTTGACAATGTTTTTCGCAGCGGTGGAATTGATGCCCGCCACATAAGAGAGCAGGGAATGAGATGCGGAGTTGATGTCCACGCCAACCGCATTGACGCAATCCTCCACCACACCGCCAAGCGCTTCGCTGAGGCGGTTGGGCTTCATGTCGTGCTGATACTGTCCCACGCCGATGGCGGCCGGATCAATTTTGACCAGCTCTGCCAGCGGATCCTGCAGGCGCCTTGCGATGGAAATCGCCGAACGCTGCATGACGTCGTAATCGGGGAATTCATCCGCCGCCAGCTTGGGGGCGGAATAAACGGATGCACCCGCTTCGCTGATGACCGCATATTTCACATCCGCGTCCATGTCTTTGAGCATACCGGCGATGAAAATTTCGCTCTCCTTGGAGGCGGTGCCGTTGCCGATGGCAATCACATTCACATTATGCCGCTCAATCAGCCGCTTGATGATGCGTTTTGCCTCCTCGGTGCGGGATTGGGGCTTCATCGGATAGATGACGGCAGTATCCAGCACCTTTCCGATTTTGTCGATGACCGCCAGTTTGCAGCCGTGTGCATAACCCGGATCATATCCGAGCACGGTTTTGCCTTTGAGCGGCGGCTGCATGAGCAGATTCTTGAGGTTTACCTCAAAAACCTTCATGGCAGCCTCACAGGCGTTATCAAACAACGTGGAGCGAAGCTCGCGCTCGATGGAAGGCGCAATCAGGCGATCATAGCTGTCGTCGATGGCACGGGCGATGTAAGCTTTTGCAGGGGAATTCCCCTTTGCGAGAATTCTTGCATAAAGCTCGTCGAGAACCGATTCACGGGGAAGCTTGACGGAGACCTTGAGAAAACCCTCCTTTTCGCCGCGATTGATGGCGAGGATGCGATGACCGGGCAGCTTGCGCAGCGGTTCTTGATATTCGTAATACTGTGCATAGACGGAATCCTCATCCTTTGCTGCCGTGCTGGTCAACTCGGCGATGTTGAGGGTGATCTGCCTGATGCGCTTGCGGTAATCCGCGTTGTCGGAGATATCCTCGGCGATGATGTCGAGGGCTCCGTTCAGCGCATCCTCGGCGTTCAGGACACCCTTTTCCTCGTCGATGAGAGAGGCAGCCATATCACCAAGTGAGGGAGAGTAGCTTTCCTTCTGCTCCATGAGCGCGGCGGCAAGACCTTCCAAACCTCGCTCCCGTGCGATGGATGCGCGGGTGCGGCGTTTGGGGCGATAGGGCGCGTAGATATCCTCCACTTCGGTGAGAATTTTCGCCGCTTCCAGCGCCTTGATAATTTCCGGTGTCAGCTTGCCCTGCTCGTCAATGAGACTACGAACCTCCTCCTTGCGCGCGGCAAGAGAACGCAGATAGGTGAGGCGATCGGCAAGCTCGCGAAGCTTGATATCGTCAAGGGAACCTGTGATTTCCTTGCGATAACGTGCGATGAATGGAATGGTGTTGCCGTCGTCAATCAGTGCGACAGTGCGTTTAACCTGATCCTCGGAGAGGGAGAGATCAAGGGCAAGTGCTTTGATAATATCCATGTGTACTCCTATATGTTTATGGGTTGATATTTAGTCCCAATTACCTTTTGTGTTCCCATCTGTAATCGCGAATTTGGTCGGTGTCATTCTATAGGGGAGGCGTTTCGCCTGTCGAAATTACCCTATAGCTATCTCTATGCCTGCGGGAGGAAAGACACCTCCCCTACAAGCAGAGACGAACCATCCGGAACACGGTGTCGAATTGGGTTGATGTTTATAGATAGCTACGGAGCGTTTCAATCTCGCTCTCGTTCAGCTCACGCCACTTGCCGCGGGCAAGGGATGGATCTAACGGAATGCCGCCGAATTCCACACGCTCCAGATAAACGACCTTGTTACAAACCGCTTCCAGCATGCGCTTGACTTGATGGAATTTTCCCTCGGTGATGGTCAGCCGTCCGGACATGCGATCCTCGCAGAGGGAC
>JAZTWJ010000050.1:0-8147 GCA_045635785.1 Candidatus Flemingiibacterium sp. | reverse complement strand
GCCCATTATCTGGAGCATAAGATGTTTGAAAATCCAAACGGAGAGGACACCTTTGCCCGCTTTGCAAGATTGGGTGCCAATGCGAATGCCTACACCTCCAACAATATGACGGCGTATCTTTTCTCCTGTACTTCGAATTTTTCGGAGTCGTTAGAGGTTCTGCTGGATTATGTGACCTCGCCTTATTTCACGCCCGAAACCGTGGCAAAGGAGCAGGGGATCATCGCCCAAGAGATCCGTATGTATGACGATCACCCCTTCCGCCGCCTCTATCACATGCTGATGGAGAGCATGTATGAGAAGCACAATGTGCGCATCAATGTGGCGGGAACGGTGGATTCCATCTCCCATATCACCTCTGATATCCTTTACGAATGCTACCGCGTCTTCTACAATCTTTCCAATATGAAGCTGATTGTATGCGGTGATGTGAGCGTGGAGGAGGTGCGTGCGGTTTGTGACAAGGTGTTAAAGGAGCAGACTCCTGTGGAGATCATCCGCGATTATCCTGCGGAAAAACCGGAGGTGTTTATTCCCCGCGCAGAATGCGCGATGCAGGTGGCAAAGCCGCTGTTCAGCATCGGCGTAAAAAAAACGGACATTCCCGCGGACGGCTATGCGCGGATGAAGATCGCCGCTGCGGCAGAAATTCTCAACGATGTTCTCTTTGGCAAAACGGGTACATTCTACAACGATCTTTACAAGGAAGGACTCCTGTCGAATCAATTTGATTTCGGCTTTATGATCAACAGCAGCTTCAGCTTCAATGAGCTGGATGGCGAAAGCCGCGATCCGGATGCGGTGTTCGCACATTTCTCCGCCTGCGTGGAGGATGCAAAGAAAAACGGCATCAATCGCGAGGACTTCGATCGGTCCAAGCGCGCGCTGTATGCGGCGATGGTCAAATGCTTTGACAGTACCGATGAAATTGCAAACTATTTTCTGATGTATGCGATGGACGACGGCGATCTTCTCGATTACGTGGACATCCTTGCGGGTGTCACCTATGAAGATGTGATGGAACTGCTTCACGCGACATTCAAACCCGAATATTATACGCTTGCGGTCGTCAAGCCGCTTACAGAGGAGGAAAACTGACATGCCAAATACGATCTCTTTCCCCGGTCTCGGTATCGGCGAATTTGTGGTAAATCCCGTTGCCTTTACCATCTTTGGCCACAAAGTCATGTGGTACGGTATTATTATCACCATTGCGATGGTGGTGGGCTTTATTGTTGCGCTTCGCAACGCGAAGTTTGAGGGCATCAAATCGGACGATGTATACGATCTTGCCATTTTCCTCATCATCTTTTCGATGGTGGGTGCACGCCTTTATTATGTGCTGATGAAATGGGAGAACTATGATTCCTTCTTTGACGTCATCGCCATTTGGAAGGGTGGTCTTGCCATTTATGGCGGCGTGATTGCAGGCGCCATCACGGTTTATGTCGTCTCCAAAATCAAAAAGATCAACCCTGCAAAAATGTTTGATATGGTGGCTCCCGGTCTGATCATCGGTCAGGCGATCGGACGCTGGGGCAACTTTACCAACGCGGAAGCGCACGGCACCGTCACCGATCTGCCGTGGCGCATGGGCATCATGTACGGCGGCTCCATCAAGACGCAGTATTATCATCCCACCTTCCTTTACGAATCGCTGTGGAATCTGCTCGGCTTCATTCTGCTGATGGTGTTCTACAAGAAGAAAAAATTCAACGGACAGGTGGTGCTGACCTATTTCATTTGGTACGGCTTTGGACGCTTCTTCATCGAGGGGCTTCGCACGGACAGCTTGTATCTGTTTGAGCCGTGGCTGGGACAGACGATTCGCGTTTCGCAGATGGTTGCGCTGATCACCGTGATCGGCGGTGCGATCCTCATGCTGGTCGGATTTTTGCGTGCAAAGGACAACGCGCTTGAGCATGCGGCTTACGATCGCGTATACTCCGGTGACCATGAAGAAGCGCTTGGACTTGACGACACGCCCGAATTTGCGATTTTAGAAGACAAGACGGATGCTCCGTCCGATGATACACAGGAAGCCGCGCAAGCGGACGCTTCCGACACAGACACAGATAAAGCGACAGAATCGGAATCATCCGATGATTAAGGAGGAAAACAACCATGGCAACCATCATTGATGGAAAAAAGATCGCCGCTGAAGTCAGAGGCGAGATCGCAGCCGAATGCGCGGCGTTGAAGGAAAAAGGCATCACGCCCGGCTTGGCGGTAATTATTGTGGGCGAGGACCCCGCATCGAAGGTTTATGTACGCAACAAAAAGAAGGGCTGTGAAGAAGTGGGCTTCCATTCCGAGGTGTACGAGCTTCCCGAAGCTACCACCGAGGAGGAGCTTCTTGCGCTGGTTCATCGCCTGAATGCGGACGATGCCATCCACGGCATTCTCGTACAGCTTCCGCTTCCGAAACATCTCAACGATGAGATCATCATTGCAAATATCGACCCGAAAAAGGACGTGGATGCATTCCACGAGACCAATGTTGGTCGAATCATGATCGGTAACTACGATTTTCTGCCCTGCACGCCTGCGGGTGTCATGGTGCTTCTCGAAAAGAGCGGCATTGATGTGAGCGGCAAGGAATGCGTGGTGGTCGGACGCTCCAACATCGTGGGCAAGCCTCAAGCGATGCTGCTTCTGCATGCCAACGGAACCGTGACGGTCTGCCATTCTCGCACGAAAAATCTCGCAGAGGTTACACGTCGGGCAGATATTCTGGTCGTTGCCATCGGCAAGGCAGATTTTATCACCGGCGATATGGTCAAGGAAGGAGCGGTGGTCATTGATGTGGGCATGAATCGCAGAGCCGACGGCAAGCTGACGGGCGACGTGGATTTTGCCTCGGTGGAGCCGAAGGCATCCTATATTACACCCGTCCCCGGCGGCGTTGGCCCCATGACCATTACCATGCTGCTTCGCAATACGCTGACAGCCGCATCCAAGCCGGCGAAATAGTCAGCGGCAAACGCAAATTCGATCGAAAGGGTATGATATGGCTTTGCCTGTATCATACATAGATATAACTTATGCCCAAAAGTCAGTATATAGACCCGAGTACAGCGTTTGAGGCGGGCTATATCCATTTTGATGATATTCCCGTATGTCAGTATCATAAGACCATCGACGAGGAGAAGGCACTTTATACAAGGGAGGATTTTCTTCGCATCTGCCGCGATATGGAAATGATCCGTGCGTTCGAGACGATGCTCAATGAGATCAGCATCCATGGCGAATATAACGGCATACGATACCGCAATTCCGGCCCCGCGCATCTTTGCATCGGGCAGGAGGCATCCGTGGTCGGCGAAGCATACAGCCTTGATATAGAGGATCTGTACTTCGGTTCCCACCGAAGCCACGGTGAGGTTCTCGCAAAAGGTCTGACCTCCATCGAAAAGCTGGACGAAGCCTCGCTTTATGCTATCATGAGGGAATATCTTGGTGGCGAGATCCTGCAGGTCGTGGAAAAGCATATGAACGGCGGCGGCAACATCAAGGAGCTGGCAACCAATTTTCTGCTTTACGGTGCCCTTGCGGAGATCTTCACCCGCAAAACCGGCTTCAATCGTGGCTTTGGCGGCTCCATGCATGCATTTTTCGCTCCCTTTGGCTTGATGCCCAACAATGCCATTGTCGGCGCATCCGCTTCGATTGCGCTGGGGGCCGCGCTTTATAAGCGTTGCAATCACAAAAAGGGAATCGTCATCGCCAACTTTGGCGACGGCGCCACCTGTCGCGGACCTGTGTTGGAATCCTTCAATTTTGCTTCCATGGATCAGATCACCAAGCTGTGGGGCATGGACGGTAGATACAGCTCCGAAGGCATGCCTATTCTCTTTCATATTTTCAATAACCACTACGGCATGGGAGGTCAGACGCGAGGCGAAACCATGGGCGTCGATATGATCGCGCGTCTCGGCGCGGGATTTACGCCCAGCCAAATGCACGCAGAGCGTGTCAACGGCTACGATCCGCTGGCGGTGATTGACGCCGTTGCGAGAAAAAAACAGCTTTTACTGCAGGGAAAGGGCCCCGCGCTTTTAGATGTCGTCACATACCGTGTTACCCGTCACTCCACCTCCGACACCACCACCTATCGAACAAAAGAGGAGATCGACGCTTGGAAGGCGGCAGATCCCATTCTTGCGTTCAAGCAAAAGCTTCTTTCGAACGGCATCGCCACCGAAAATGAGCTGGTGTCCATGCAGGAAAAGATTACCGCGCGTATGTGCGAGGTGATGAAGCTCGCCATCAACGACGATATTTCACCGCGCATTGATTTGGAAAAAGAGCCGGATGCCATTGCATCCATCATGTTCTCCGGCGAAAAAATAAGGAGCATGGATCCCACGCGCGAGCCGGATGTACTGATGCCCAAGGAAGAATGCCCGCGCGTCAAGGAGGTCTCGGACAAGCTTCGCACCGCCACCGATAAGAATGGAAATCCCGTGCCGAAGGAAAAATTGTACACGATCACGGACGGACTCTTTGAGCCGATCATCGACAAATTCTACGAGGATCCAACCCTGATTGCCTACGGGGAGGACAACCGCGATTGGGGCGGCGCATTCGGTGTGTACCGAAAGATGACCGAGGCGATCCCGTACCATCGGTTTTTCAGCTCCCCCATTTCCGAATCCGCCATCATCGGCTCCGCAGTCGGCTATGCCATGTGCGGCGGTCGTGTCATCGTTGAGATGATGTATGCGGACTTCATCGGCTGTGCAGGAGATGAGATCTTCAATCAAATGGCAAAATGGCAAGCGATGTCTGCCGGTGTTCTCAAGCTTCCCATCGTTCTGCGCGTGTCCGTCGGCTCAAAGTACGGCGCACAGCATTCCCAAGATTGGACAGCGCTTCTGGCGCATATTCCCGGTCTGAAGGTCATCTTCCCGAATACGCCCGCGGATGCGAAGGGGCTCATGACCTCCGCGCTGGATGGGACAGATCCCGTCGTATGCTTCGAGTCGCAGAGGATATACGGCGTCGGTGAGGAATTTATGAAGGACGGCGTGCCGAAGGGGCATTATGCGATCCCCCTTGGCGATCCCGACATCAAGCGCGAAGGCAAGGATGTGACCATCCTGACCATCGGCGCAACCCTGTACCGCGCTATGGATGCCGCAAAGACGCTGGAAGAACAGTACGGCATCTCTGCGGAGATCATCGACGCGCGCACCGTCGTTCCTTTTGATTATACGAAGGTCATCGAATCTGTCAAAAAGACCAGAAAGATCCTCATTGTCGGCGACGCCTGTGAGCGCAACTCCGTGATGAAGGACATGGCGGCAAACATCACCGAATACGCATTCGACTTCCTCGATGCGCCGCCGGTGGCTTTCGGTGCCCGCAATTGGATCATCCCCTGCAACGATCTCGACAAGAATTTCTTCCCGCAGGCGGACAGCATCATTGACATGATCCACGAAAAGCTCATCCCCCTTTCGGGATATGTCGCAAAGACCGATTGCAGCAGCGCGGAGCGCATGAACAGAAGCAGACTCGGTCTGTAATTCGCCCACAAAGATCAGCGGAGAGGCAGTATGTCTCTCCGTTTTTTCATTGATTTTTCACACTTCATTAAATGTTCACGCCTTGTTTACAGGGAATTCAATCCTTTTTTTTGAAAATATATTAAAATAGTAATATGAGAAAGCATGGATCGAATCAAAGATCATTTTAGATTATCTTCGGAATTTTTGAAAAGCAAAAACAGAAATGAAAGGAATTTTACACCATGAGCAAATTAAATGATGAAAAGATCGACTATCTGTTTAAGGGCATTTTGACTTTGGAAAACGTTTCCGAGTGCTACAGCTTTTTCGAGGATCTTTGCACCGTTGCAGAGCTTCAGGAAATGTCCAAGCGCCTGCTTGCAGCGAAAATGCTGAAGGATAATTATATTTATACGGAAATTGCGGAGCGTACAGGTCTTTCCACCGCCACCATCAGCCGCGTTAACCGCTGCCTCAAGTACGGCTCCGACGGCTATATCACCGTATTGGAACGGCTTGACCGCATGAAATGAGCGAGCAATACACTTCTCTTGCACCGGTGTATGACAAGCTGAACGCAAGTATCAGCTATGCTGCATGGGCGGATTACATCGAAAGGCAATTTACAAAATACGCGCAGAAAAAGCCGGAATCGGTGCTGGATCTCGCCTGTGGCACGGGTGCAATGACCGTGGAGCTGGCAATGCGCGGCTATGATATGACGGGAATCGATCTGTCAGCGGATATGCTTGCCGTGGCAAGGCAAAAATGCGACGGTATCAGAACGGCGCATCCCGTACTGCTTCTATGCCAGAACATGGCGGATTTTGAGCTGTACGGCACGGTAGATGCCATCACCTGCTGTCTTGACAGCCTCAACTACCTTACCGACAAGGATGCGCTGACGCGAACCTTTTTGCACGCGCACAATTACATGAATCCCGACGGGTTGTTTATCTTCGATATGAACGCGCCCGCAAAGTTCGAGAAGGTCTACGGGCTGCAATCGTACCTGCTCGAGGACGAGGGCGTTTTCTGCGCATGGCAGAATTTATATAACAAACGAACCAAGCTGTGCGATTTTTATCTGACCATCTTCACCGAAAACAAGGACGGAAGCTGGCAGCGCTTTGATGAGGAACAGCGGGAACGGTGCTGGTCGCTTCGCACGGTCAAACAACTTCTCTGCGAATGTGGCTTTGAGCTTTGCGAGCTGTCGGAGGATTTTGACGGCACGGAAGTTTCACGGGACACCGAGCGCTGGTATTTTACGGCAAGAGCAAAAAAGTCCGAAAAGTAATTTTCGGGCTTTTTCGGAATACACGCGGACAAGACGCTGAAAATTCAAACAAAACAAAGGAATCATTATGCAGAAATCAACCATCCTGCGGGCGATGACCAGAGACGGAAGCGCCCGCGCATTTGTGATCAACTCCACCGATATTGTCAACAAAGCCATCGCTTATCATAAAACCACGCCCACGGCATCCGCTCTGCTTGGCAGAACGCTGACCGCGGCGTCCATGATGGGCACGCTTCTCAAGGATAAGGGTAACACGCTGACGCTGAACATCCGCGGCGACGGCCCCGCAAAAAATGTCATCGCCGTTTCCGACTACGCGGGCAACGTGAAGGGCACCATTATGGAGCCGCATGTGGATATTCCCAAAAAATCGAACGGCAAGCTGGACGTGGCGGGCGCGATCGGCGCGGGAACCCTGTCTGTGGTCAAGGATATCGGCTTGAAGGAGCCGTTTTCGGGCATCATTGAGCTTGTCAGCGGCGAGATCGCGGAGGACATCACCCAATATTTTGCAGAAAGCGAGCAGACGCCCAGCCTTTGTGCTTTGGGCGTGCTGATCGACCGCGACTACACCTGCAAGGCGGCGGGCGGCATTCTCATTTCGCTGCTGCCGTTTGCGGCGGAGGAAACCATCGAACAGCTTGAAAAAAACGCCGACAAGCTTGCTGCGGTTTCGGCGATGTTTGATGCGGGTATGACCTGCGAGCAGGTGCTGGATGTGGCGCTGGAGGGCATCGAATACGATATTTTCGACGAGCTGGATGTGGATTATGTCTGCGATTGCTCGAGAGACCGTTGCGCGCGCGCGCTGATCAGCCTCGGCAAAAAGGAAGTGGACGGCATCTTTGCCGAATGCGTTGCGGAGGGCAAGCCCGAGGAGATCGAATTCGCCTGCCACTTCTGCGACAAAAAATATCTGTTCACCAAGGCGGACGCGCAGAAGCTTTTTAAGTGTTAACTGCTGTTGATTTGTCTGAGGCGCCGATCTGCGATGCAACCATCGGCACCTCGGGCAAAGATTCGCGCCGAGCGACAGTATGCAAAGGGATCCGACCGTGCAGAAGTCGTTTTGTGGCGCGAAAAATGCCCTTCAAAAAAATCAAAAAAGTTTTGCAAAACCCCTTGACAAACATCGTTTGATATGATATAATAATATCCGTCGCGAGGGGTAAGGCAACCTCTTGAAGATGTGGAAGCTTAGCTCAGCTGGGAGAGCATCTGCCTTACAAGCAGAGGGTCACAGGTTCGATCCCTGTAGCTTCCACCAAAATGGCCGGGTAGTTCAGCTGGTTAGAACGCTAGCCTGTCACGCTAGAGGTCGTGGGTTCGAA
>JAZTWJ010000049.1:0-23908 GCA_045635785.1 Candidatus Flemingiibacterium sp. | reverse complement strand
CGTTTCCCTTTTATATCCAATGTTACCGCACGATCACCGCGCCGCCAAAATCTGTCAGCGCGCCGCCAAGGCATACGATGTCATATCCGCGTGCCTCAATAAAATCCCGTATCCGCGCATTGTCGGGATGACGGTTCAGCTCCCCGAAAAAATATACGGTCGGCTTTGCGTGAAGCGAGCAGCAAGAGAGCGAATCATCCACAAACGATGCGCCGCCAATAAAGCCGTAGTCGCATCCGTCAAGTGCAATGCTTCCCTGCGAAATTCGCAGAATCTGAACCCCGTTTGCTTCCATTGCCGATGCGATACCCTCATCTGCAGTAATAGCCCCTTGACGGGACGGCAGCAGCAGAGTCGAGCATCGTGCATAGCCTTGCCGCACGTCTACAAGCCGCAGTCCCATAGAAAGTGCTTCCTCGCGCACCACGGGAGATAGTGATGCCAGCCGCCCATAAAGGCATCCGCCGATCAACGCCGCGTTGAATACCGCATCCGTGGGATATGCGCCCATGGGAGAAGCGGAGACCGTGACACATTTTTCCCGTACCGCACTCGGAAGCTTTTGGGCATACGCTTCGTTGAGAATGGGCGCGCTCAAGCCATCGAAAATCAGCGTATCCGCATGGGAAGCGACAATGGGATTCAGTCGCGGCTCCGACGGCAGTGGAACCGCGGTAAATCCATATGCGCGCAGTCGCTCGCCAAATCGCTCCGCCGCTTGGTGATGTAAAAGCAAGTGTTTTTTCATATTCTTCTCCATTTGGACGAAAAAAGCCCGCATAGCGGGCTTTTCGTTTTAGCTTTGATTTACTCAGACAGCTCTGGTAACTTTACCGGAGCGCAGGCAACGGGAGCATACATTAACAGTCTTATGAGCGCCGTTAACGATCGCCTTTACGCGTCTGATGTTGGGCTTCCAGGTTCTGTTGGTCTTACGGTGGGGGTGAGATACAGCTTCACCGAAAGCAACTGCCTTGCCGCAGATTTCACACTTAGCCATGATTTTTCCTCCTTAAAACTGCGTGCGCTTTGACACACAGCGTAATTTCATACGATAACAGAGTTATTATAACATATTATAACGAAAATTGCAATAGGTTTTCAAAAAAATCTTCAAAAACTTTACATAAACTTTTTCCGTTACATCAAGGGCTTATCGTCTATTCCCACAATACAATTCGGCAATCAAATCCGGCATCACAGTGGGGTTCGTCATCCAAAAAATGCCGCTTTGCGTCAGATTTCGATGAGTTCATACTCCCTTGTTCCCACGCCGAGCTTTTCTGCATGCTCCAAGGTCACACGCCAATTGGTCGTCGGGGATGTGGAGTCAAAATTGTCTGCACCGGGCGCTACAAAGCCATGGAGTCTGCGTCCGCCCTTCGCCAGCAGATGCTCGCCGAGAACGGAGTTTGCATACGCGGGCTGTGCGTTGCATTTGTCGGCGCACGCCTGATCGATCGCCACCGCATCAAAGGATGCAAACATGCCCACATCCGGTATGATCGGCGCATCATTTTCCTTGTGGCAATCGCAATACGGAGAAACTTGGTTGACAATGTTAATATGGAACTGCGGTCTTCCCGCCAGAACTGCCTTGGAGTATTCCGCCATCTTCTTGCACAAATCGTCGTTGGCGCATCCGTTAGGCTGGTTGATCGCCTCCATGCGGCAGGCATGGATGCATCTTCCGCATCCCACGCATTTTTCCATATCAATGCGCGCTTTTCCGTCTACAAACGAGATCGCATCGTGTGCACATTGCGCGAGGCAAAGCTTACATCCCACGCACGCGGATTCCTTCACCACGGTTTTTCCGTCGCGGTGCTGCTCCATTTTACCCGCACGGGATCCGCATCCCATGCCCACGTTCTTCAATGCGCCGCCAAAGCCTGTGCATTCGTGTCCCTTGAAATGATTCAGCGAGATGAAAATATCCGCATCCATGATGGCGCGTCCGATCTTCGCTTCCTTGACCAGCTCGCCGCCTTCAACAGGAACCGCAACCTCGTCCGTTCCCGTCAGACCGTCCGCGATCAGGATCTGACAGCCGGTTGAAAAGGGCGAATAGCCGTTTTCATAGGCGGCATCCAGATGATCAAGCGCATTCTTGCGGCGTCCCGAATACAGCGTGTTGCAATCCGTCAGAAAGGGCTTTCCCCCTTTTTCCTTAATCACATCTGCCACCGCTTTTGCAAAATTCGCACGCAGATAGGACAGATTTCCGGGTTCGCCGAAATGGATCTTGATCGCACAGTATTTGCCTTTTTCGATAATGCTTTCGATGCCCGCTTTGCGGATCAGCTTCTTCAATTTATCAAGCAGGCTTTCGTCAAGCTTGCATCGCATGTCTGTAAAATATACCTTTGATTTTTCCATTATATTTCTCCTTATTCTATAAATACTGAATGAATCGAATGCGCCGCATACATCACCCAATTATTTCATGGGCACCCCCTGCTATTTCGTCAGTTTGCCAATTCACAAATAAACATTTTTATGTTATAATATAATAAAGAACATTCGTTTAGGGGGTAAAAGATGAACATAAAACCGTGGTACAGTCGCCCACGTCCCGCAGTACCCTTTGCGCCTCCCAAGGATATGACCTGCTGTTTCACCGGGCATCGGTTTCTATCGCCCGATATTTGCAAAATTCTGACATATCGCCTCGATCTTGAGATCGCATGGCTCGCAGGCCAAGGCGTTTCACATTTTGTGGCAGGCGGCGCACTGGGGTTTGATACGCTGGCGGCGCAAGCTGTGCTTCGTATGCGAAAAAGCATACCGAATTTGCAGCTGCATTTGTATCTTCCCTCGCCCAACCAGGCATCCGCATGGAATAATAACGATGTGAGGATCTACAACGACATTCGAAATGCCGCAAACACCGTTTCCGTCATCGGCGAAAGCAACACCGCCGCCTGCATGATGCAGCGCAATCAAGCAATGGTCAAGGCAAGCTGCTGTGTCATCGCTTACTATGATCCCGCCACGCAGATTCCCGGACAGCCGCCTCACGGCGGAACCTACAACACGGTCAAATTCGCTCACAGCTTAGGCATTCCCGTGACCAATCTGCACGATGAATCCCCGTCGGAGCTGTCCATGGACAGCAAATGGTAAAAGCGGTTGATTCTATAGAATAATGTCCTCAAGCGCACGCTTGGGAACGTAATGCACGCCATTCTCGCGGTAGTATTTCACCGATCCGTCTTTCATCGGGACGACCTTGCGCATCTCGTCCGGTTTCCCTAAACCGATGAGAAGAAGCGGCTCCGTCGCGGCAGGCAAATCCAATGCCTGCTTCAATCCAGCCCCTTGGAAACTGCCGATCATACAGCCCGCATAACCCATTTCCGCTGCGCGCAAATGAATCGCCAGCGCACAGATTCCCACGTCCTTGTGGAACGCACCGCCGAATTTCTCCGTATCCTGACAAATGACGATAAATGCCGTGGGATAATGTCCCTCCGGCGGCAACTGAAGCTCGGGCAAGGATCCGCCCCATTTGGTCAGCGGCTGTACCTTTGCAAGCTCCTCCGACTCATAGACCAGCCGATACGTCAGCGGCTGAAGGTTTCTCGACGATGGGGCGAGTCGCGCGCAGTCCACCATATCCAGCAGCTCCTCGCGCGTGATCTTTTTTGATTCGTCGAAGGTGCGGCAGGTGCGATTGCTCTCCAGCAATTCTTTTAACATAATCATCACCCTGCCTTCGTTTTCACGAAGGTTTCCTTTTTATATTTTATAACCATAACTTGCGCAGCAAGTTTTCCTTATTGGGAAATTGGGACTCGGTTTGCGAAGCAAAATTTCAGTGGGACACTAAATTCAGTGGAACACTGAAATATAAGTCACAAAACCAGGGCTGAAAAATTTTTCAGCCTTATATTGTAATTATACACTATTTTTGCGCTTCCGTCAAGTACATTTGGGAGAAAACCTGCCCAAATTCAAATCCGAGCTTTCCCGCACAGCCTTGCCCCCTGTTTTCGATCGAATCCCTTGACAAAGTGCTTTTTCTATGGTATGATATATTTGAAATTCTGGCAAAGGTAGACTTGCTTTGCAAGTCATGGTATAAAAATGATCATATTGTGTAAAACCAACCGTGTTTCCCGTACCTATATCGGAGGCAAGCGCCTTGATCGCATGCAGGGTGTCGCAGAACCAAAGGACAGCTATTTTCCCGAGGAATGGATCGCTTCCACCACACAAGCTCGTAATGCAAACGGCACGCCCAACGAGGGGTTGAGCGTTTCCACCGACGGACGCTTCCTTGCGGATATTCTCGCCGAGCATCCCGAGTATCTTGGCGATTACAATCCTCTGCCCATTCTGATGAAGCTGTTGGATGCTTCGGAGCGCTTGACGATCCAAGCGCATCCCACCGTTCCCTTTGCGAAAAAATTCTTCAATTCCCCCTTTGGAAAGACAGAATGCTGGTACATTCTCGAAGCCGATGAGGATGCCCATGTTTACCTCGGCTTCAAGGAAGGCAAAGATCTGCGTGAGCGTTGGGAAAAGGCTTTTTACGAGCAGGATGTGCCGACCATGCTGGCAATGCTTCACAAGATCCCCGTCAAGGCGGGCGATATTTGGTTTGTGGAAGGCGGCGTTCCCCATGCAATCGGCGGCGGCTGTATCATGACGGAGCTGCAGGAGCCCACAGATCTGATCGTCGTTCCCGAAAAGGTCACGCCCAGCGGACTTGCCGTACCCGAGCAAAGGATTCACGGCGGCCTTGGATATGAGAAAATGTTCGACGTTTTTGAATACGACGGCTACTCCTTTGAAACGCTCAGCGCAAAGTTCTACCGCCATCCCGAAGTGTTGACCAATGTTCCCACACCCATCATCGACGAGTCGCTGACAGACAAGTTCCAAATGACCGAATACGCCATTGACGGCGAGATGAAGATCCCCGCCATCGGCAAGCCTGCGGTGGCAGTTGTGGTAAGTGGAAGCGGTTTGTTCGGAGATGCGGACGGTATGCTTGACATCAAAGTCGGACATAGCATTTTCATCCCCGCAAATGCCGGCGAGCTGACGATTACCGGCAAAGTCCGCGTGCTCATCGCACAGCCATAAAAAACAAAAAAACCTCGATTACATCGAGGTTTTTTCTATATTCTATTCTTAATCGGTCGCCTTTTCTAATTCCGTTTTCAGAGTTATGCACAGCGCTTCTGCAACATCCTCTCCCCATGTATGGAGCATTTCCTTTGTATATCCCACTTCTAAAACACCGGAATAAGGCGTTTCGATGGTAAGTGCAATATTCGCATTTTTCTCACGGAAATAGTGCGCGGAAGACGGCGCCCCGGTCTTGTTGGAACGGCTTCCATGCAAGGATGCAAAAGCGGTGTCATCATAAACGATCGGATGCACACTGCTTATCTTCCGCAGATGATCGCCGAATATGAACTGCAGATCGGGCGTAACACCTTCCTTCGAACTATAATGTATATGTGTCCAATTAGAACGTGGTCCCCAGTGCATTGGAGAATGGAAATCAATGAAAATAGCAATCTGCTTATCTTTCGTATATTCGTAGATCCCCTTTGTACTTGCGTACAGAGGGCTCTCGTTATAATCGCGGTTATGGTCATGGGGAGCTCTTTCTTTACCTTGGTCACCATTTTCAACGCCATCAATATCTATAAAGGGAATGACATGGACGCAATAATCTTCAAGCACATCGCTGTGTTGCTCTAAAAGCGCGTCTATAACTCCCTCAAGCACATAAGAGGCGGTCGATTCACAGCAGTGATGACGCGCAGTAAAGAGAATATGCTTATCACCGTTTCCGAATTTCAGCAGAGGAAGGGGACGGTTTTGTTCGCTCATGGTCAAAACGGAGCGATTCATGCGGGGATCGGTCTGATAGCGTTCAAACCAACGTTCAAAATCCGCCACCTGATAGGGGAGAGAAAAGGCAAAATAGCGTTTTGTTTCCCCTTCTTCAAAGGTATACCGGAAACAGGTTCGGCTGACCAGATCTTCACACCATTTCCAATTAATGGCATCCGTACAGGTGGTGGCACCGTGACAAGATACCACTTCATCGTTGACAAAGTGAAATTCTACGGTTCCCACAGGTGGATCAATGACGCAGAAATTCCAATAAAACCACCAGCATTTTGTATCGCGGATATCCTGCTCTAATTTTACAACCGCAGCCAGTCCGTCTACATCATATTCGATGCTATGTACAATAATGTTTCCTCCGGGATAATCATGCGTAATTTTCATGGATATGACCTTTGCTTCCGCCGCGGCGAAAGCTGCCTTTCTGTCTTTCTGCCTTTTGGGCTATGTTTGCGTGAAAAATCTAACACGCGATTAGCGTTATGCTACAGTAAAATTATAACATACGTTTTTCACAATTTTCAATAGCAAGCCTCAATCGTTAACAAAAAAGCAACAAAGCAAGGTACCTGATTTGTAATATATCCATTTACAAATGCATTCAAAAAGCGATCGTCTGAGAGTCCGCTTAGCGCGATTCTCTTTACAGAATATTCACACCTCGTTCACGGTGCGGTGGTATAATGAGGAAAATTATTCTGCGGAGAAAATTTATGAAAAAAACTGTCAAACAAACGGAATCCAACTGTGATACCTGCGAATTTTTCGATTGGGATGAGGATATGCAGGAAAATGTCTGCATCATCAATCTGGACGAGGACGAATATTATCGCATGATGACCTCACAGCGCTGTCCGTTCTACAAATATTACAACGAATATAAATCGGTGCAAAAGCAAAATTAAACCGCATGGGGGAGAAATCATGCAGCTTATCAAGGATAAATTCTTTTACAAGGCGCTTTTTGCGCTGGCGATTCCCATCATTCTGCAAAATTTCGTGACCTATTCGGTGACGCTGGCGGACAATCTCATGATCGGATCCCTTGGCGATGTCGCCGTTTCGGGCGTCTATATGGGCGGACAAATTCAGACGATTCTGCAGGTGGCAAATTCGGGCATCGAAGCGACGATGTTGCTCCTTTCCGCCCAATATTGGGGGAAGCGTGACACGGCGAATATCCGCAAAATAATCAAGCTGGGGATGACCGTTTCCATGACGCTGGGGCTTATCTTCACCATCACCTGTGCCATCAATCCCCGCGGAGTCATCGGTATTTTCACCGATAGTCATGCCGTCATCGAAAGCGGCGCGACTTACCTTGGCATCGTGTGCTTCTCTTACCTCTTTTTTTGCATGACACAGGGGCTGATTGCGGCGATGCGATCGGTGGAATCCGCGCGCATCGGCTTCTATGTGTCGCTCATATCGCTCCTTGTTGATATCACACTGAATTATCTGCTGATATTCGGCAAGCTCGGCTTACCCGAAATGGGTATCGCCGGTGCGGCATTGGCAACCGTCATCGCCCGCATCTGTGAAACGCTGGTCATCGCCGTATATGTGCTTTTCATAGACAAAAAGCTAAGGCTGATTCGCCGCGAATCACTCACATTGCGTACGCTTCTGCATTATGACGGCGTGCTGGCGCGAGATTTTGTGCGATACGGAACTCCGCTTGTAGCAGGACAGCTCGTCTGGGGTGCCAATCTCATTGCCAATTCCGTCATCCTCGGCAGATTCTCCGAGAGCGTGATGACCGCGGCAAGCCTTGCCAATACCATCAACAATCTCATTTATGTCATGAGCAATGGTTTAGCCGCTGCTGTGGGCATCACAACAGGAAAAAAGGTGGGTGGAGGCATCATTCACGACATCAAAGCCTACTCGAACACCATACAACTGCTGTTTCTCGCACTTGGATTGTTCGGCTCCACATTGCTGCTGACTCTGCGCGCCCCCTTCATATCGCTTTATTCCATCACCGACGAAGCGCGTGCGGTATCTATGCAGTTCATCGGCGTGTTGTGTGTAACCATCATCGGCTCCTGTTATCAGGCACCCACTCTTTTTGGGCTGGTAAAATCGGGCGGCGATGTGAACTTTGTGTTCATCAACGATACCCTTTTCGTTTTTCTGGTGGTCATTCCGTCGGCGGCGATCACCGCCTTCCTCGGTTGCCCCGCATGGGTCGTCTACTTCTGCTTAAAATGCGATCAACTGCTCAAATGTGTCGTTGCATTCTTCAAAATCCGACGCTATGACTGGATGAAGAACCTGACGAGGGAAACAACCAAATAAACGCATTTACAAAAAATCCCAAACCGAGACGGTGTTCCCGATAGATATTCATTCGCCGCTTCGAGATATCAAAATATTGCGTAAAACATAAGCAAACAATGGAGGGTATACATGGTGGATATAAAAAAGCATTACGATATGCTGATAGACGAGGATAACGATCCTTTTAGAGATCCTCCTGCTTTGCAAGAATATATGGATAAATGGGACGGGCAATTGTTTGTGGATTGTTTAAATCTTAATGGCAAACAGAATGTTTTAGAAATTGGAATTGGGACAGGAAGAATAGCAGTTAAAGTTGCTCCATATTGTATGCAATTAACAGGTATAGATATTTCGCCCAAAACAATCGACCGTGCAAAAGAAAACTTAAAAAGTTATAATAACATCCTCTTTATTTGTGCTGATTTCAGTACATATAATTTTGGTGAATGTTTTGATGTTATTTATTCATCACTCACAATGATGCATTTTGAGGACAAGTGTCAGGTTATATCAAAGGTTGATACGTTACTAAAAGATGGTGGAATTTTCTGCTTTTCTATTGATAAAAATCAAAACGAATATATTGATTATGGAACTCGCAAGGTAAGGATATATCCAGACACTCCCGAGAAGATTACAACAATCATAAATACAAGTGTTATGAAGATTTCAAGCGTGTTTGAAAGTGACAATGCGTATATCTTTGTATGTACGAAATGATTAAACGAAATTCAAGTAATCTTCCGCTATATTACAATAAAACTGACGAATCACACTACAAATTCCTATTTATAGGTGGGAACACAAAAGGTAAATGGGAATACAAAACAATCCGCAGAAAAAGTGAAATTCATCTTTTTCTGCGGATTTTTATTTTAACGATGTTTACGCACCGCATTGCGATGGCGGCGCGCGGTTTTTCGGTCCTTTGCGGCGTGATCTTTTATGATCGAGCGCACGCGGTTGACCTGTGAAGCGGTAATGGCGTTTTTCTTGCCCGTTTTGCGTATGTAAGAAACAAGCGTATCGCTGTTTACCAGATTGTTATATCGATGCGAGAAGGTGGCACGTCGGGACGTGAACACCACCACGCTATGAACGGGAACATTGTATTGCCCCTCGCTTTTTAGGATCTCGCTGACAATTTTTGTGTGCGTCTGGTTTTGACGCATGGGGTTATAGAAGGAGATCTTCTTATCGTTGTAGGTTTGCCACCACATTTTCTCATCAGGGCAGCGGATATAGCCGTTGTGGCTCTTGACTTCTATAACAAAAATGCCCTGACGGTTGATGATCAGATGATCAATTTCGGCGTGCTTTCCGTTTCCGGAGCGAAGATAGGGCAGATAAACGCCGGTCATCACGGCGGCTTCGGTGAAGCTTTTCTTTAAAAGCGCGTCAATGCGTTGCTCGCTCTCTCTGCCATAGCCTTCGATCCTGTGTCTGCGGGCTGCTGTCTGCACCTTGATGAGAACATAAAATAAAGCGGCGGCTACGATTACCACAAGTGCCAGCGTGGCGAGGATAATCAGAATGGTTTTTGTCGGTTCGTTCATTAGAAAATTATTTCCTTAATTGTTACATAACGGCACGTCGTGGAAACGGTCTGCTTCCACGACTGCGTGATATTTAATAATGTCGATTATTCGAGGCTTTGTAAGTACTTGACCACATCGCTGACGCAGATGAATTTAGAAAGCTGCTTGTCGTCGATCTCAACCCCCAGCTTATCTTCGCAAAGCAGGATAAGATCGGCAAGCTCCAGCGAATTGATGCCAAGATCCTTGGTTAACTCTGCATCCATGGTAATCAGCTCCTCGTCAATGGAAAGCTCATCCACCAAAATGGATTTGAATTGTTCGTACATGGGACCGTACCTCCGTAAATGTTTTCTTATTTCATTCGTTTGCGGGCAACAATTTTCTGAAATGCCGCAAGGAACAGATGATCGTTATTTTTTATTTGAAATCGGCTTCTGGTATAAGAAACGCTTGATTTTCTTCGACGTGGTTTTTTCAAATTCCGTGGGCATGATCTCCACGTCACTCATGTGCTTGAAGGACGGAAGCGAACGGTTGATCTCGTTCACCTCGTTCTTGATAATGCTCTCAATTTCCTCCGCGGATTTACCCTCTAATCGCTCCTCATCGGGATAGATCAGCGCGGTGATGGCGATCTCGCCGTTTTCATCCGCTCTGCCGATCACAAGGCTTTCACGGATCAACTCCGAATGGGAGAGATGCTCCTCAAGCTCCTCGGGGAATACATTTTTGCCGTTGGAGAGGATGATGACGTTTTTCTTTCTGCCCGTGATGAAAATATAGCCGTCTTTGTCAATATAGCCCACGTCTCCCGTGCGGAACCAGCCATCCTCGGTGAAAACCTCTCGGGTAGCCGCTTCGTTTTTGTAGTAGCCGAGCATAACGTTGGGGCCTTTGGCGAGGATCTCGCCCGTTTCTTCATCCTCGGTTTTGTCGATCTTGATGGTCACGCCGTAAACGGGCTTGCCGACCGAACCGAAGCGAGGCTTTTGACCGGGGGGATTGCAAGCGAGCAGAGGCGCGCATTCGGTGATGCCGTAGCCCTCGTAGATCGTGATGCCAAAGGCATAAAAATCGCGAAGGATGGCAGGCGAAATGGGAGCTCCGCCGCAAATGATGGAGCCGACATTGCCTCCAAGCGCGCCGGTGATCTGTGAGAACAGCTTTGAGCGCAAATCAATGCCGAACGGAAGCAAGCCGCTTGCCAGCTTTTTGCCGAAATCCGCCTTTTTCTCCATGCCTTTTTTGCGAATCTCGTCGCGGATGCGCTTATAGATGGTCTCCACAAACAGCGGTACCAGCACCAGCGCGTTCGGCTTATAGGACGCAAAATTACGCAGGACATATTTTAAGCTGTCGTTGATATACTCCGATGCGCCGAGATTGACAACGGCGAGATGAGAGCAGGTCATTTCATAGGTATGATGCTGTGGAAGCACCGAAACCAATCGCGTGGTCGAATCATAAGGCGTGGTCATGCAGGATGCATAAGCCGCGGCGCAGAGATTGCCCTGCGAAAGCATAACACCCTTGGATGTGCCTGTGGTGCCAGAGGTAAAGAGTATGGCACACATTTTTTCAAGATCCTGCGGGACGGTGCGGAAGAAATTCTCGCCGTATGCCTTCACCTGCCTGCCAAGAGCAAGCATATCTTCCCAAGGAAGAATATGCGGTGCATGGGGAAGCTTATCGTCCACATCGTCATCGCCAGACATCGGGATATAGAAACGCAAATGCGGCAATTTTTCCGCCGCCGCCGTAATGACACCGTTGAAGCTTTCCGCATAGACGATGGCAGAGCATTCGGCAAGGTTCAAAAAGTTCACCAGCTGTTCGGGCTGTACTTCCTTGTCCATGGGGACGATAACGCCGCCCGTGATCACGGTACCGAAATAGGTGACGGTGATTTTTGCAGAGGTTTCACCTATGACTGCCACATGCTCGCCGTCAATGCCGAGAGCATGCAGTGCATTGCCAAAGGCTTCGCATTCGTCGGAAAATTGACCGTAGCTGTAATGGACCTCCTGCTTATTTTCTTTGTAAACATAGAGATCCTTATCGGCATGCAAAGCCGCAGTCTGTTCGAGCATATTGCGCAGGTCGGTAAAGGTGCGAGGGGTTTCGCGATTGAGTTTTGTCATGTTTTCTTCCTTCAACATTCAAGCGTTCCATCCGCTGTATAAACAGCGAGATTGCATTATTACTGACGAGAAGCCATAGCTTTACAGGATATATTATACTATATTTTATTGCTTTTGTCAAGAGGAAATGGTTAGTTGTAATTACAACAAGTTGTTAATTTTTTGCGATCCGCAGATGCGGATCGCAAAGGATCGCTTTGAGAAATTTTTCTAAACGGAGCGCGTGAGATAAGCAAGCTTTTCGCGGTCGCAAGCACATACATAGGGCGCAAGCGCGTCGAATACCCGTTTGTGATAGGCGTTGAGCGTCACGCGATCGCTTTCGTCAAGCAGTGACACGTCAATGCCGTCAAGATCAATGGGACAGAGCGTGAGCGTTTCAAAAGCAAGAAAATTGCCGTATTCGGTTTGCGAATGCGGTACACAGCACAGCTCATTTTCCAAACGGATGCCGTGACTGCCCTCCTCGTAATATCCCGGCTCATCGGAGGTGATCATGCCCACTTCCAAAGGAGTGTCGCCCACGCGCCAATGGAAACGGTTGGGACCCTCATGCACCGACAGCAGATGCCCCACACCATGCCCCGTTCCGTGACGGAAATCGAGTCCCCTCTGCCAAAGCGGAGCGCGGCAGATGGCATCCAGCGCTTTACCGGAGCATCCTTCGGGGAAAATTTGCGCTGAGAGTCGTAGCATGCCCATCGCCACCAGCGTAAAATGGGTTCGCACAGCTTCGGGAAGCTCGCCAAGCACAATGGTACGAGTGATATCGGTGGTACCTTCCAAATACTGTCCGCCCGAGTCGATTAGAAGCATGGGGATAGGTGCATTCTTGTCAATGGTTGCCGCAGTTCCCTTTTGCGCCGTGTAATGGACAATGGCGGCATTTGCGCCGAAGCCGCAGATGGGTGAGAAGGATTCATCAAGCAGCGTTACGCCAATGCGCTGTGCGCATTCTTTGCGCAGCGACAGGAGATAATCGGCGGCAGAAACCTCATCGAAGGTACGGGAGCCGTATTTGAGCTCCAGCATAAACTTTGTCACCGCAAGCCCATCCGCCAGATGGGCGCGCCGCGTATTGGCTAGCTCTGTTTCGTTTTTCTTTGCCTTAAGAAGCTGAGTCGGAGATGCGCCGTTCACACTCCTTGCCCGCAGCTTCGACACGATATAGTCGGAGACAGCGGATTTATCAAGCAGCACGGTTTCGTGTACCAACTTTGGAAGCAGCGTCCAAAAGTCGTCGTAATCATAGATTTCCACGCCGTCCAAAGGAAAATCGGGGCGGTGTTTGATAAAAAGCATATCGCGCGTTTTTGTGACGATGGCAAACGCGAAGAAAACAGGCTGATTTGGCACATCGCCGCCGCGCAGATTGTACAGCCATGCGATGTCGCAGAGTGAGGACAGCAGAAGTGCGGTGCATCCTTTTTTTGCAAGAGCATCGCGGACTGCCGACAACTTGCTTTCATGGGAGCAGCCGTGGAATTTTTCATCCAGCTGCCAGATAGCTTCACCTTTGAAGGGCGGACGGTTTTCCCAAACAAGGGCAGGAAAGTCCACATCTGAGAGAATGGTTGCGCCCTTTCGAGAGGTGCGCAGCTTTTCCGCCAACGAATGCGCCACGCATTTGCCGTCGAAAGCGAGAGTCATGCCGTCCTGTACTTTTGAAATTATGAAATCGGTGAGCACAGGCACGCCGTCGGTGCCGCTTTTCATCAGCGTAATGCCGCTGCCTTTGAGCTGTTGCTCCGCCACTATAAAATAGCGCCCGTCGGTGAATAGCCATGCGCCCTCCATACCGACAAGCAGTGTACCGGCAGAGCCCGTGAAGCCCGAGAAATAGGCGCGCGATTTGAAATAATCGCTCACATATTCGGAACCGTGATAATCGTCGGAGGTGATCAGCAGATAGTCCGCGCCATGTGCCGTCATACTCCTGCGGAGGGCGTCAAGTCGTTCCCTGACGATCATTCTTCTTCTCCCAGCTTATTGATATAGGCAGGTGCGTTCTGAAACCGGAGATTGGTATCGGCAATTTGCTCGAATGTTTGAGTAAGATATCCAGCTTCTTTATCGAATATTACAAAATTCGCATTCATTTTACCTTCAGATGAAACATCGTCACCGTAATATACGTCTAAATATAATGTGGAGACGCCCGTGAGATCCACCCCGTCGAAAATGATACGGCGAAGCTCATACATGGGTTTGGTTGCGGCGGCAAAGCGATAGCTTGTATAAACCTTTCCGTCCTGATCGGCAAGCCTGTAAATGAACACTTCACCGGTAGGACGTTCGGACAGCCCATACGCATTCATCAGCGTATTGATGGTGGAGCGGGAATTGTAGCGCACGGTGAATTGCACCTCGCCCGATTCGGGGGAGAGATGAACGGCGGAGATGTAATACAGTCCGCGATCGTCATAGCTTGAGATTGGCTCCTGATACATCACTTCAAATTCGCCGTCGGCATATGCCGCCTTCGCGCCATCCGTCCAAACAAATTCGGTGAAATAATTCGGGATTTTCTGCATGCCGATGCGCACAAAAATGATGGCAAAAACGGAAATAATAACGGCATAGACGAGAATTTTCAAAATCACTCCGAAAACTTTGCCCACCGTGAGCTTTTTCGATTCTTCGTATGCGTAATAGTCCATTTCTTCCATTAGAAACTACCTTCCTTTCATCAGATGCCGCCGATGCGGCAAAATTTGCGATTCTCTACAATTATAACACATTTTTAACAAAAATTCAAGAGAAATTCAAAGACAACTCTTGAAATATCTGTTACAATGTGGTAAAATATTATGGGTAGGTTGAAATGCGCCCACTTGGCAATAATATTTACAAATAGTAACACGTAAAACTTCGCTCCGATGGAGATGCGGCATTCGCTTTTTCCTCGGATATTACGATTTTTTTGATATTTCAAAATCATTTTACAGAAGAAAGGCATCCTCAATGAATTACAGAATTTCCAAGAAAATGCAGGATCTCAAGCCTTCCGCTATCCGCGAGATTTTCAAGGCTCTCTCCGATCCTACCATCATATCCTTCGCGGCAGGCAATCCTGCTCCCGAATCCTTCCCCGTGGATGCGCTGGCGAAAATTTCCGCTGACATTTTCGCGGAGGAGCCGACGGCTGCGCTACAGTATTCCATCACCGAGGGCTATCCCGCACTTCGCGCAGATGTGAGCGCGAGACTGCGCGATCGCTTTGCCATCGACCGTGAGGGCGATATGACGATCATTACCTCCGGCGGTCAGCAGGGTATCGAACTGTTAACCAAAGTGATGTGCAACGAGGGTGACACAGTAATCTGTGAAAACCCCAGCTTCATCGGCGCACTCAATGCCTTTCGCTCCAACGGCTGTGAAACCGTCGGCGTTCCGCTTGAAGCGGACGGCGGCATGGATCTGAACGCGCTGGAGGCGACGCTCAAATCAACGCCGCGTGCAAAGATTCTCTACCTCATTCCCACCTTCCAAAATCCTGCGGGGACCTGTATGCCCCTTGCAAAGCGCAAGGCGGTTCTCGAGCTGGCAAAGAAATACAACATCCTGATTTTAGAGGACAACCCCTATGGCGAGCTGCGATTTGCCGGCGAGGAAATTCCCACCATCAAGTCTATGGACACCGATGGCATCGTCGTTTATTCCGGCTCCTATTCGAAGGTGCTTTCCGCCGGCATGCGCATCGGCTTCATCTGCGGTCCCGAGGAAGTGGTGCAGAAAATGGTGGTTGCAAAGCAGGTGGAGGACGTACATACGAACATTTTCTTCCAGATGCTCTGCCATCGCTACATCAGCGAAAATGACATCGACGCACATATCAAAAATATTCGCGCAATCTATCGTCATAAGTGCGGTCTGATGCTGGCAGAGCTTGACAAAAATATGCCCGATTGCGTGAAGTACACCCGTCCGGAGGGCGGCTTGTTCCTCTGGTGTACGCTGCCCGAATCCATCGATCAGGGTACTTTCATCAAAAAGGCAATGGAGAAAAAGGTGGCGGTTGTTCCCGGTCAGGCATTTAATTGCGACACCACCGCACCCAGCCGCTGCTTCAGACTCAACTACTCTACTCCATCTGACGAGCAGATCATCCGCGGCATTGGCTATCTCTGCGATGCCGTCAAGTCAATGCTGTAAACCAAACATATCATTCACATTGTTTTTGTGGAGGAAGTCATGGAACAGACACAGTTTATCTATCTTCTGACTGCGCTGGTATTGGCAGGGCTTATCGCCTTTACGCTGACACCGGCAGTCAGCGTGCTTGCGCATAAAATCGGTGCCGTTGATGTTCCGAAGGATAACAGGCGCATGCACAATAAACCCATTCCCCGTATTGGCGGACTTGCCATTTTCGTAGCCTTTGTCTTTGCTACCCTTGTTTTCTGCGAGATGACGCCCGAATTGCTCGCCACCTATTTGGGCGGTCTGATTATCGTTGCCGTGGGAATCATTGACGACTGTATCTCCCTCAATCCATGGCTCAAGCTGTTTGCTCAGATCTCCGTAGCGATGGTTGCGGTTTTGCAGGGCGTGGAAATTGAATTTGTCAATCTGTTCGGCAACTATATTAATCTCGGCATCTTTTCCATTCCGATCACGGTGATCTGGATCGTGGGACTCACCAATGCCATCAATTTGATCGACGGTTTAGACGGTCTGGCATGCGGCGTTTCCGCGATCTGCTCCATCTCGCTTCTGCTTGTAATGTTGCTAAAGGGCGATTACGCTTCCGCCCTGGTGACCGCCGCGGTCGTCGGCTCCTGCATCGGATTTTTGCCCTTCAACTCCAATCCCGCGAAAATCTTCATGGGCGATACGGGCGCACTTTTTCTCGGCTATACCATGGCGATCCTTTCGGTCAGCGGACTGTTCAAAACGCATACGGTGTTCTCCTTCATGATCCCGCTGTCCATCTTCGGTCTGCCGCTTTGTGATACCGCCTTTGCATTCATCCGCAGGATCCTGCGCGGCAAATCTCCCTTTGCACCCGATCGCGGACATCTGCACCACAGACTGATCGACATGGGCTTCAATCAAAAGCAGTCGGTCTATATTCTCTATGCCATTTGCGGCATTCTCGGAACCTCTGCGGTGATGCTGACCGAGGAGCTGTTTGTCCGTGCGGCAATCATCATCGTCGCGGGCTTTGCAATCTTCCTTGTGAACTTCCTCATTCTGCGCCACCGTGAGGATCGCTCAAAAATGGCGATCGAATTCAACGACGCGGCTGACAAAAAATCCGACAAATCCGAGCTTGGCGCCGTGCTTCCGACGGATGCGAAGTCCTCTGAATCTACCGTAAAATGAAAAAGAAAGAATACGCGGATCCCGCGCGCGCACAGGCATTTGGCACGGCGATCATCATCGTTGTCTTACTGCTTGTCCTAACACTGATCAGTCTATGGATGTATCATACGGGGCTCTTGGTCCTGCCCGGTTCCATCGCGAGATTTTTTGGCATTGAAGATGAAACGCCCGGTGAGATCAGCTGGGATCTTGGAGAGCTTTCGGAAATCATTCGCGATGAGCGTCACCCGGATGTGGAGTCCGTCACCCTTGAACGATCCATTGAAACCCTGCACGCGGCGTTCCTCTCTGAACAAGCCGCGCCCGGCTTCTCTGTAAGCGCTCGCGTCAGCTATTTTGACGATGGTGAAAAGGTCCCTCATCGCGTACTCTACCGCCGCAGCGGAAACCAATTCCGCGCGGATGTTTATGCAGGGGATGACTTCCGCACCTTGAAAACTTTGAAGATCGGAACAGGCGATTCCCTGTTCATCTATGATATGGAAACGGGATTCAGCCGCAGTCTGCCCATTGACGCGAATTTCTCGTCGGAATATGAGGCGGGCATTCCGTCGGTTGCGGAAATTTTGCGTGCAGTGGAAACCTTCCCCATTGCGACAGACGGCACCGCCGAAGCTTCTTCCCAAGGCTCGGCATCTTCTTCCGATCCCGAATTTACCGACTGTGAGTTAAAGCTCGTAAAAACTGCCGAGGACAGCGTGTATTATGTGAAATTCACGTACGCCGACCTCGGGATCAAAGAAGAATATTATGTATCGCTGGACTACGGCATTGTGCTTTCGGCGACGACTTCACACGGGGACATGCCTGTGTATTCCTATGAGGCGCTGTCCTTTTCGGTGGAACCCTCAAATTGGGACAATCCCGACTATTACAACCCGATCACTCCATCGTAAGAAACAAAAATGCCAACAAAAGCAGCGTCTGCATACCGCTCTCCTTCTCTTTGGAGAGAAGGAGAACAAGCCCGATCAGCAGAAGATCATCCGTTTCCAGACGCTCCAATTTTGCGCCGATACCGCTTAAAATGCCACCCGTGCTTGGACGGCCCGACTCTTTGGTGCAATCTTCGGCGACAGACAGATTCGCCCTCTCGCAGGCATTTTCGGCAAGCGACGGCGCGTGATCGGCAAGAAACGCACTCCCCCCATAGCTGGCGGGAACATTGTACTCTACGCGGCGGACGCTTTCTGCTCCGCCGCTTTCCTGTATCTGCGGATCGACCGAATGATTTTTTGCGTACATGTAATCCCCTCCCGACTGTTATTTGAAGAGCTTTTCTGTAATCTCCGCCAATTTGAGTGCGCGAATGAGCGAGTCTACCCGATACCTGCGATTTTCCTGCAGATAGGGCTTGATCGCAAGAAGCAATGCGCAGCGCGGATCATCGGATGGCTTCGCTGTCAGCGCCGCAAGAAGCCCCGCCGTGTCGATGTTTCCCGCGATTGGCCCCGCTTCTGCGGACGGTGGACGGACAGCTTCATCATCGGCGGAAGATGACAAGGTGTCATCCTTTGGCGCATCAGATGCAGACGGCGAGCCGCCCATCAACGCGCCCGCGATGCTCATAATTTTTGACATGGCGGCAGGATCGGACAGTACCTGTGTCAGCTTCTCCTGAAGCTCATTTTCTTCGTTCATTTCTCTTCCTCCGCATCCTTTCGACGATTGCTTTGCAAAAGGGCTATCGCCTTTGCGATGTCCTTATCGGAAGCATTGGAAAGGCTCTGACGCACCAAACGAAGATTGCTCACCGCTTCCTTCGCCGCCTGCGGATCAATGCCCGCCGCCGCCGAAAGCGACGTGATTGTCCGCGCGAGGCTGGCATCATCAAGACTCAACAGTCTGTCAAGCATGGTTTTATCAATTTTCATGGTAGGTCCATTGCTTTCACTATGGTGAAAGCACCCTTTCTCCCCTTTTAGGGGCTTGATTTGTGCAGATCTTCAACTTACGGTAATATCAGTATATGTTTATGCGCCGCCGCTGTGACAAATGCGGGGCAATCAGAAAGGATTTTTGAATGGAATACCTCATTTTTTCCGATACACACGGCAATTCCAAGGGGATGATCGAGGTCATCGAGCGATGCCTGCCCCATGTGGACGGCGTACTGTTTCTAGGTGACGGTATGGCGGACTGCATGCGTGCGGAGCTGGCATTTCCACAGCTCACATTTGTTGCGGTTGCGGGAAATTGCGATATGTCCGCCGCTTATTGCACCTCCGAATGGCGGGAGCGGCTGATCAACATCGAGGGAAAGAAAATCTTAATGATGCACGGACACACCCATGGGGTGAAATTCGGTCTCGAGGATGCGTCGTCTCATGCGAAGGCGATGGGAGCGGATGTACTCCTTTTCGGACATACGCATCAGCCGCTGGAGCGTCGGGAAAATGATGTGCTGTGCTTCAATCCCGGCAGCGCATCGCGGTATGCGGACGGTGAGCCGAGCTTTGGCAGGCTGGTCATTCGCAAGGGAGAAATTCTTCTGTCTCACGGCAGCGTTCGGGAAGAATAAAAGCAAAACAAATTCGCAAACCAAGCCCAAAAAGGCGGAAAGGATGCTTTCGCTGCAGCGGAAGCCACATAAAATGAAATGATCTATCAACCAACCAAAGATAAAAAAGCGAAGCGCCTTTCGCTTCTCTTTATCCTTACGGGAATCGTTCTGACCGCGCTGTCGAGCATTCTGCCCTATCGCGGCATCTTTCAGCTGATTGCCGTTGCTCTTGTCATCATTGGTGTGCAGCTTCTTGTTCGATATGTGCTTACCGATTTTCTCTATCGCATCGAGGACCGCGAGGACGGCACCTCCGATTTTGTGGTATTCAAAAAGCAGGGAAAAAACGATGTGAAGGTCTGTCATGTCAGTCTGTCAAACACCCTCGAGGTCTACCGCCGCACCGACAAAAAGCCCCCCTGTGACACTCGATTCAACTACGCGCAAAATCTCACCGATGCCCTCACGGTGCTTTATCACAAGGACGGCGAAAAGCGCATCGAAATCCTGATCGAGCCGAACGAAGCATTCCTTAACGCCCTCATGGAGCGCGTCGGCAATGGTGAGGGAACCTTCTCCTTTCTGATGAATTAAAATCAGGTAAAACCCTTGACATTCCATGGGAATCGTGGTATCATATACTTATTGTAGAAAATTTCAGGAGTATTCAAATGGCAAACTTAAAAATCGGTATTATCGGAACGGGCAGCATCGCGCGCCGTCACGTCGAGGCGTTCAAGCGCCGTAACGATATTGATATTGTTGCGCTCTGCGACATCATTCCCGGGAAAGCTGCGGCTTTTGCCAAGGAATTTGACGTTGAAGGTGCTTCTGTTTATGAAGATCACGAGGAAATGCTGGAAAAGGAAACCCTCGACGGCGTTTCTATCTGCACATACAACCGCCAGCATAAGGGTCCCACCATTTTTGCGTTGGAGCATGGTGTCAACGTTCTTCTCGAAAAGCCCTTCTCTGTCACTCTCGATGAAGCGGTCGAAATGTGCCGTGCCGAGAAAAAATCGGGCAAAATTCTGACCATCGGCTTCCAGCCTCGATTTGATAAGAATATGCAGCAGATCAAACGCATCTGCGAATCGGGCGTGCTCGGTAAGATCTACTACATCCAAACGGGCGGCGGACGCAGACTTGGCATCCCCTGCAACGATGCCAAGACATCCTTTATCGAGGATGAGACCGGCGGCGTTGGCGCGCTGGGCGATATCGGCTGTTATTCCCTTGATATGGTGCTGAACGCCATCGGATACCCCAAGCCTTTGACCGTCAGCGGCTTCAAGTGCGATTATTTCGGCAAGGATCCCGAAACCTATAAAGCCCTGAGCTACAATTCCAAGGATCCCGAGCGCCTTGCCGAAAAGTTCGGTGTGGATGACTTCGCAGGTGCCTTCATCCGTCTGGAAGGCGGCATTATGCTCGATTTCCGCATTGCTTGGGCAATGCACATGGATACCCCCGGTGATACCATCATTCTCGGCACCAAGGCAGGACTTCGCATCCCCTCCACCGACTGCTGGAACGGCAGTGTGGGCGGCCCCATGACCGTTTACACCACAAGCGCAGGTCAGCAGGTGCAATGGGAGGTTCCGATTCTCAAGGACAGACCAGAGGACGGCACTCTGTGGGATCGCAAGATCGCATCCTTTGTGAATGCCATCAAAACAGGAGGCGCCGCTCCCGTTCCCACAAGTCAGATCATCAAGAATCAGGCAATCATCGACGGTATTCTCCGTTCCGACGCCTGCGGACGAGAGGTCGAGATTGACATCCCCGAGATTTAACAGGAAGGAAGGCGCGCCCGATTTCGGTGCGCCTTCTGTTTATCTCTGCAGGATACAATGCCTCTGCGATCCGCAATAAATTCGTATAAGGAAGCTTTCGCTTTGCGAAAGCCACGGTAATATTTATGCTCGATCATACCAAGGATCTGCTTTCCTTTATTCAAAAAAGCCCGTCCTGCTTTCATGCGGTGGCGGAGCTTTGTGATATGCTGTCTGCAAGCGGCTTTTCTAAGCTGGAGGAATCCATGCCGTGGTCACTTTCGCGTGACAGAAGCTATTTTGTCACCCGAAATCGCTCCTCGCTCATCGCCTTTCGCATTCCTGAGGGCGACACTTCGCCGCGGTTCATGATTGCGGCGGCGCATTCCGATTCTCCCTCCTTCAAAATCAAGGATTCACCCGAGCTTGACAGTGGCATCTATACGCGCATCAATACCGAGCGATACGGCGGCATGATTCTCGATTCATGGTTTGACCGACCGCTTTCCGTGGCAGGTCGCGTGCTTCTGCGAAGCAAAAACGGCGTCAAGACAAAGCTTGTGAATATCGACCGCGATCTTTTGCTCATCCCTCATATTGCCCCCCATTTGGAAAACCCCAATAACGGCAAGGCTTGGAACCCCGCCTCCGATCTCGTGCCCCTATATGGCAGTGCTTCGGCAAAGAATTCCTTTATGAAGCTTGTTGCAGAGGCGGCGGAAGCATCCCCCGATGATGTGATTTCCCATGAGCTCTTTTTGTACAATCGCCAGCCGCCATCTGTTTGGGGCGCGGAGAAGGAGTTCATTTCATCGCCGAAGCTTGACGATCTGGCTTGCGCCTATGCGGCGGTGACGGCTTTAATCGAGGCATCGCCAAAGGCGATCGCCGTGGCGATGGTCCTTGACAATGAGGAGGTTGGAAGCGGAACCAAGCAGGGCGCAGCATCCACCTTCCTTGCGGATACACTCTCTCGCATCTGCGATGCCATGGGCGGCGATCTTCGCATGGCGGCGGCGGATTCCATGATGCTTTCGGCAGATAATGCCCATGCGGTGCATCCAAACAATCCCTCGTTGGCGGATCCTGTCCATCGCCCTCTGATGAACGGCGGCGTGGTGCTCAAATACAGCGCCTCGCAGTCCTATACCACCGATGCGGTTTCGTCGGCGGTGTTCCGCGAAATTTGCAAGGAAGCAAAAGTTCCAGTGCAGGTATTCGCCAATCGCTCGGATATGCGCGGCGGATCGACACTCGGCAATATTTCCAACACGCAGGTTTCCATTTCGGCGGTAGATATCGGGCTGGCGCAGCTTGCGATGCACTCGTCCTATGAAACGGCAGGCGCAAAGGATATGGCGCACATGGTTGACTGCATGCGCGCATTTTACGGAAGAAAATTAACAGCAATAGACGGTGAGGTAGAAATCGAATGAAAGAATATACGCAAAAAATTTCAAATGTGAAGACAGACGAAGAACGCGCGCTCTACGGAACTGTGGGCGCCGAGGTGGAAGACTGCACTTTTGAAGGTCCCGCCGACGGCGAATCCGCATTGAAAGAGGTTCGCGGCGTGAATGTACGCCGATGCAGCTTCCAACTTCGCTATCCGCTTTGGCACGCAAAGGATTTTGTCCTTGCAAATTCCAAGATGGGCGACACTTGCCGTGCGCCCCTATGGTATGCGGCGGACGGCGAGATCATCGACACCGTTTGTACGGGCGTGAAGGCACTGCGCGAATGCGACCGTGTCACCTTGCGGGGCTGTGATTTTGTCTCCACGGAATTCGGCTGGCGATGCCGTGACATATCTGCCGTGGATTCCAAGTTTACATCTGAATATTTCTTCTTTGAATCGAAGAATTTATCCTTCAAGGATTGCACGCTGACGGGCAAATATTCCTATCAATATGTGGAAAATCTGACCATTCGCGACTGCAATCTTGACACGAAGGATTCCTTCTGGCACGCGAAAAATGTGCTGGTGGAAAATTCCACGGTGAAGGGCGAATACCTCGGCTGGTATTCGGAGGGCTTGACGATGCGAAATTGTCGCATCATCGGCACACAGCCCTTCTGCTATTGCAAAAATCTGCGGCTCGAAGATTGCGAGCTGATCGATTGCGATCTGGCGTTTGAATACTCGGAAGTACAGGCGGATCTGCGCGGTCATGTGATTTCGATCAAAAATCCGTTAAGCGGCAGAATCGTGGTCGATTCGGTGGGCGAGATCATCCGCACGGGAAGCATCTATCCCTGCACGGGCGAGGTCGTTGTAAGATAAAAATCAAAATGGATAAAGAAAGCCCCGAAACGCTATGAACAAGTCCGTTAAAAACGGACAATAGACAAAAGCCCCCTTGATGTGGTAGAATAAAGATACCATATCAAGGGGGTAATTTTATGCCAAGAAAGTATCAACACACACAAGAACTATTGCCGCAAATAAAAGAAATGTTA
>JAZTWJ010000048.1:0-34931 GCA_045635785.1 Candidatus Flemingiibacterium sp. | reverse complement strand
TGCCCATCCGGACCCTGGACGGCGGAAATGCGCTGATGTGTCTGCTCGTGCGGATCGTGCCGCTGCATGCCGCATCCATCGCCGGTGCAATGTCGGCGGCGGCACTGTTCTTTCTGTGGATGATGGCGGGATGGCTGCTGCTTCTGTGCGGCGGGAACGTATCCTTGCTGCTGTTCTGTATGTATATGTTTGCGGAATTGTATCTGAAATAGGGAAAGGCACCGCCCATTGATCGGCGGTGCCTCGTTGTTCAGTTAGTCGCTGATGTAGGGCAGAAGCGCTACATGGCGGGAACGCTTGATAGCGATGGTCAGCTGACGCTGATGCTTTGCACAGGTGCCGGAAATTCTTCTGGGAAGAATCTTTGCGCGCTCGCTGATATACTTGCGAAGGCGAGCGACATCCTTGTAGTCGATCTCATCAATATGATCTACGCAGAACTGGCAAACCTTCTTCTTTCTGCGCATACCTGCACGGAAAGGCTTAGAAGCGTCTCTTTCGGTTCTCTCTCTATCCATTTTGAAAACTCCTTTCGTTTAATAAAAGTCAGAACGGAAGCTCGTCGTCGCCGTCGAGGACCTCGAACTGCGGTGCGACGCCGCCCTGAGATGCCGGAGCCTGTCCGGCAGGCGTTGCATACTGGGGTGCGGAAGCATTGTAGGCGGAAGGCATATAAGCCGCGCCTCCCTGCTGATAACCACTGGGATTATCGCCCTTGGAATCGACAAAATAGGCTTCGTCTACAACAACCTCGGTTGCGTAGCGCTTGTTGCCCTGCTGATCGTTCCAGGTACGGGTCTGAATTTGACCGGCAATGCAGATCGACGAGCCCTTGTGGAAGTAACGGGAGATGAACTCCGCTCTTTCACGCCATGCCACACAGTTGATAAAGTCTGCCTGCTGCTGTGCGGGCTGACCGTCATCCGTCTTGGCACGATAAGCACGATTGACCGCGATGGAAAAGCTTAACACCATAACGCCGCTTGGCGTTTGTTTCAGTTCCGGCTCTGCCGTCATACGACCGCCGAGAATGACTTTGTTCAGGTTAAAGTTTGCCATTGCCAAAATCCTCCTTATCCCGATTATTCAGCGTCGGTTGCTTTTGCAGCCTCTGCAGCTTTTGCGGCAGCAGCAGCCTTCTTTGCGAGCAGCTTTTCGTCATGCTTGATAACGATGGAACGCAGAATGCCGTCTGTGATACCGAACACACGCTCGAGCTCGAGCGGAAGGGTGGGAGCGCTCTTGAAGTTTACAAGAACATAGTAGCCCTCGGTCAGGTCATTGATCGGATATGCGAGCTTACGCTTGCCCCACTCATCAACCGACTCGATGGTACCGTTTTCAGCGATCAGACCGGTGAACTTGTCAACCATAGCCTTGATGCCGTCGTCACCCTGCTGCACATCAACGATAAACAGAGTTTCGTAGGATGAAAACTTATCCATTTTATTACACCTCCTCATGGACATTAGACCGAAATCCTAAAAAAATTTGATTTCGGTAAGGAGGGGATACCTGCTTTGCAGATATCCCATACCAAGTATAAATTATATCATACAATCCTGTTTTTGTCAATAGTTTTTTACAAATTTATTCGAACATAAAAAGCCCGAAAATATCAGCGAAAAACCAGCATAATTTTTGCAAAAAGATTTGACATCCCGCCTTTCGTATGTTATAATAAAATGAAAGAATATTTTCCAAACAGGAGTAAACAAATTGAAAACACCGTTTGTCACAAAAAAGCAGATTGAAGAAATCGTAAAACAGCATCCCACCCCCTTCCACATCTATGACGAAAAGGGCATCCGTGAGCGCGCACGCGCACTCAATGCCGCTTTTGCATGGAACAAGGGCTTCAAAGAATACTTTGCCGTTAAGGCAACACCCAACCCTGTCATTCTTGACATCTTAAAGCAGGAAGGATGCGGCGCCGACTGCTCCTCCCTCACCGAGCTGATCATGAGTGAAAAGGTGGGCTTCAAGGGCGACGACATCATGTTCTCCTCCAATGCAACCCCTGCCGAGGATTTTGCCAAGGCGGCGGAGCTGGACGCCATCATCAATCTCGATGACTTCACTCACATTGCTTTCCTCGAAAAAACCATCGGCTATATCCCCGAAACCATCTGCTGTCGCTACAATCCCGGCGGAGATTTCCGTATCAGCACCCAAATCATGGGCAGCCCCAGCGAAGCAAAGTACGGTATGACCCGTGAGCAGATCATCGAGGCTTATAAGATTCTCAAGGCGAAGGGCGCAAAGCGTTTTGGCATTCATGCGTTCCTTTCCTCCAATAACACCAATAACGAGTATTATCCCACCCTTGCCCGCGAGCTGTTCCAGCTTGCTGTGGACATCAAAGCAGAAGCAGGCGTGGAGATCGGCTTTATCAATCTTTCCGGCGGCGTTGGCGTTCCCTATCTTCCCGACGCGGAGCCGGCTGACATTGCCGTTATCGGCGAAGGTGTGCGTCGCGTGTACGAGGAGATCCTCACACCCGCAGGCCTTGGCGAGATCTCACTCTTCACCGAGCTTGGCCGCTATATGCTGGCACCAAACGGCATGCTGATCACCAAAGCGATCCACGAAAAGCACATTTACAAGGAATACATCGGCTGTGATGCCTGCGCCGCAAATCTGATGCGCCCTGCGATCTACGGTTCCTATCACCATATCACGGTACTCGGCAAGGAAAATGAGCCTTGCGATCACATGTACGACATCACGGGCGGCCTTTGCGAAAACAACGACAAGTTTGCCATCGACCGCATGCTTCCAAGGATCGAGATCGGCGATTATCTCGCCATTCATGAATCCGGCGCGCATGGCTTTGCCATGGGCTACAACTACAACGGCAAGCTGCGTTCCGCCGAGCTTCTTCTTGGCGAGGATGGATCGGTTACGCTCATCCGTCGCGCAGAAACGCCCGACGATTATTTCGCAACCCTCGGCGTAACCAAGTTTTTCAAATAAAGACTGCTTTTTGCAGCAGCTCTGCAGCATGATATTTTTTCCGCCCTCGAATAGCACGGCGGCGGAAATCATATAAAAAGGGAGTCTCAGGCTTCATCCAAAAAGCGCATGTCGCCTTTTCGGATGGTTGAAATTCCGAGAGCCCTAAACAAAAAAAACAAAATTTTTAGGAGGATACAAAAAATGGCACTTCCGGTAGCAGTACAGCTTTATTCTGTCCGCAACGACATCCAAAACGACATGAAGGGCACCCTGATCAAGCTCAAGGAAATGGGCTTCGACGGCGTTGAGTTCGCTGGCCTTTACGGCAACAAGCCCGCTGACATCAAGGCAATGTGTGCCGAAATCGGTCTTTGCCCGATCTCCGCGCATGTTCCGCTTGACGACATGCTGAAGGATCCCGAAGCGGTTCTTTCCGATTATGCGGAAATCGGCGTAAAATTCGTCGTTGTTCCCTACGCAGTGGAAGAAAGACGCCCCGGCGCATCCAAGTTCGATCAGACCATCGAGGACATGAAGCTGGTCGGCAAGGTTGCAAAGGACAAGGGCATGACTCTTCTCTATCACAACCACGACTTTGAATTTGTAAAGATCGACGGCACCTACGGCCTCGACCTCATTTACGAAAAGATCCCCGCAGATCTGCTCCAGACCGAAATCGACACTTGCTGGGCAAATGTGGGCGGCGAAAATCCCGCAGAGTATGTTCTCAAGTATTCCGGCCGCGCACCCGTCGTTCACCTCAAGGACTTCGCAGGCGAAAAGTCTGACGATATGTATGAACTGATCGGTCTTGACAAAAAGGCTCCCGCTCGTCCCAGCAACTTTGAATTCCGTCCCGTAGGCTTTGGCAACCAGAACATTCCGGACATCCTTGACGCTTCCGTTAAGGCAGGTGCAAGCTGGGTTGTTGTGGAGCAGGATCAGCCTTCCATGGGTAAGACTCCCCTGGAGTGCATGAAGATCGCACGCGACTATCTCAAGCTGCTTGGCTGGTAAGAAAAAATTCGACGGCTTTCTGCTTTGCTCCGACATGGACGGCACGATGCACGTTTCGCAAGAAAATCTCGCCGCGCTTCGGTATTTCACCGAAAACGGCGGCAGATTCACCATGGCGTCGGGACGATTCCCGAGCTATTTCACCGAAACGGTCAAAGGCCTTCCCATCAATGCACCGCTGGTCGCCGTCAACGGCAATGTGATCTACGATCTCGCGTCCGAAAGGGTGCTGTGGAGCGTTTTCATGCCCGACGATGTTGTGCTTGAAGTTTTGCGCTTTTGGGAGTCGGAATGCCACGAAAGTGAGCTTCTGACTGTAAACGGCACCACCGACGGCATCCCATGGAGGCGCGGCGAAAGCCATGCGGAGGAGTTTTTTGCAGAATTCTGCCGCAGGGAAGCCATTCACCCCGCCACGAAGATCATCGTTGTGGAAAAGCCTCGCATGAGCGAAGCTCTGCGCAACCGCCTCAAAGCACGGTTCCCTTCCCTCGTGTTCACCCAAAGCTGGGATCAGGGACTTGAAATTTACCTTTCGACAGGCGGCAAAGGCAATGCCATCGCAAAGCTGCGTGCATTGCTTGGAGACATCCATACCGTGGTCTGCGTCGGCGATTATGAAAATGATCTTTCCATGATCGAATATGCCGACATCGGTTACGCGGTGGGAAATGCCATCGACGCGGTGAAAGCCGCCGCCGACCGCATCACCGTCGACTATACCGAAAACGCCATCGCAAAGATCATAGCCGAGCTCGATCCTTAAAATGAGCCGAAGCCGAAATTTCATCGGCTTCGGCTTTGCATGTGAAGATTTTGCCCATATTTCAGGCACAAATCGTTTGCCGATTGGTGAAAGGATTTGACATTTGAGCAGAAATATGGTATAATTCCGATATGATCATTTTTGAGGAAATGGCGGCTTTCAAAACGAATCGCCGCCTTCCTCGCCTATTTATACAGGAGACCCCCATGCTTCAAGACACAACCAAACGCATTCTCGCCGTTCATGATCTTTCGGGCTTTGGACGTTGCGCGTTAACGGTGATCATTCCCGCGCTGTCCGTCATGGGACACGCGGTGGTTCCGCTGCCGACGGCGCTGTTGTCCACCCACACCGGCGGATTCACCGACCTCACCTTTCTTGATCTGACGGACACCATGCAGCCCGCCCTTGACCACTACAAGCGCATGGATCTGCAATTCGATGCCATTTTTACGGGATTTCTCGGCAGTGCCGCCCAGATCGATACGGTGGCAAATGCCATTGATATGTTCGGCGCGCACGCACCCGTTTTAGTGGATCCCGTCATGGGCGATGACGGCAAAATCTATCAGACCTACACGCCCGAAATGTGTCGCCGCATGCGGGAGCTTTGCCATAAGGCAGACATTCTCACGCCCAATTTGACCGAGGCATATCTGCTTTGCGACGAGCCATATATCGAAACCGCGCATATGGAACCCGAAGATGCGCTTTGGGAAGCAAAACGTCTGCGCAGCAAGCTCATTTCGCTTTACGGTGATAAAAAGCTGGCGTTGACGGGCGTCACGCTGTCCGACAAACGCATCGCCACTCTGTCCTATGACAGCACCCATGCTTCGGAGAAAGAAAAGCTGCACATCGTTCCCCACATCGGCGAAGGATATCCGGGGACGGGCGATGTATTTGCATCTGCATTGCTTGGACGCATTTTGAACGGATGCAACTTTCACGATTCGGTAGCCTTCGCCTGCCATGTAACCGCCGAAATGATTGAAGATACAGCAAAATATGACACGCCGCACCGAGAAGGTCTGCGACTCGAAAAAAATTTATACCGTCTTACTCGAAATTAGAAAGGAAGCGAATAACCATGCCTGTTTCTCAACCAACCGCAGCGCGCATACGCCGTCTGACCATGACCGCCGTATTGGCTGCGCTCATCTTTTTAGCAACCGCGTATCTGCCGCGCATCCCCTTCCCCGGCGGATATGTCCATATCGGTGACGCAGTTATATTCCTCGCCGCATCTCTGCTGCCCGCTCCGTGGGCAATGGCAGCGGGTGCCATCGGCGCAGGATTGGCAGATCTGCTGACCGGCTATGCTCTTTGGGCACCCGCAACCGTGGTGATCAAAGCCTTAAGCGCGCTTTTCTTTACAGCAAAGAAAGACCGCATGCTTTGTCGCCGCAATTTGTTAGCCATAGTATTTGCAGGCATCCTGTGTGTCGGCGGCTACTATCTGTGGGAAGTATTGCTGACCGGCAGTTTCGCTGCACCGCTTGCATCCATCTATTTCAATCTTGGACAGGCGGCGGCAAACGGCATTTTATACATCGTCATCGCTTTTGTTGTCGATTACAGACGGTTGCATAAGCGCTGACAGACTTTCGCCATCTTTAACCATTTTTCAAAAACAGAAAGGCGGCTTTTGCCGCGGTGAAAGCCATTCATATTTATGAAAAAAGCCCCCTCTGATCCCAACTTGAAGACTCCGACGAAGCTCCCGTCAAAAGCACCGCCGCCGGAATGCGAAGGGCACCGTCAGCGCATGCGGCAGGAGCTGCTGAATGCCAAGGATCATCAACTGCCCGACCGAAAGCTACTCGAGCTTCTGCTGTTTTATTCCATCCCCCGTCGCGATACCAGAGATACCGCCATCTATCTGCTCCGCAGCCAGGAGAAAAGCATGATGAAGGTTTTCTCCGCCGATCAAGGAAGTCTGACTGCCGTTCCGGGCATCGGGCTCAAAAGCGCACGCATGCTCCGCACCGTCGGTGCGGTCGTTCGTCGACTGATGCAGCAGGACACGAAAAAAGTGCCCGCTGCAAGCTTGACCGAGTCCCACGAGATCGCTGAAATGTTCATGAAAAGCATTTCGTCCGCGACGGGAACCGAAACATGGGTCGCATCCTTCTCCTCCGCCATGCAGCTTCAGCATGTGACCAAGCTGACGGATGGGGAACTGCATCCGCGGCCGATGGATATGCGGATCCTGCTCGATTTTATGAGCCTCCATCGCACAAAGCATATCGCCCTTGCAAAAATTTGCCCCGGAGACAGCCGCATACCCACCGCTGCCGATCTGGAGCTTGCAAGCCACGCTGCAAAGATCTTCTACCGCATCGGCGCCAACGTCGTTGAATATGTCATCATCAACGACTCGGGTTATACGACCTGCAGTCAATACATCGCTCTATAAGCAAAAAGCCTGCCGCAAATTTTCCTTGCGACAGGCTGATTTTTTGATTTTATGCGGTTTGCGAATACTTTCTGTTCAGCTTTTCGATAAGATGATCCACCTCGATATCGTTGTATCTTACAGGGAAACGGCAGGTTTTTTCGCCGTCGGTAATCGTCATAATAGACGCGATTTTCTTGGTTTTTCCCACCATATGCTCCACCTGCTCCAGCTCGGCGGTGGCATGATCAAATGCAAACGTCTCAAAATCCTTGGTTCCCTTTTCCAGATTCACGACGCCCTTCACCAGCTTGAGCTGCTTGTCAAAGTAGAATACGGTACGAACGTAAATTTCCGAGCGCGCGGCATTCGATTTGTCGAGACGTGCGAAATGATTGCCCTCGAAGGAATATTCCGAGGCAACATATTCGGGCTCCAGATCCCGTTCCTTCGGCATTTTATCAAAGCTTGAGGTGAAATATGTCTCATAGCGCGCATCGCTGATCCTGAGAAGCAAGAAGAACACGAAACCGATAACGCCAATCACCATGATCGGTCTTCCGAGCACGCGGATCTCAAATAAATAGCGATTGATAATAAATCCAACTAAAAATACAAGAGCACAGATCGCCTCCTGCAGAAGATACGATTTGAAGTAACGTAACAGCTTGTTTTGCTTCATTGATAAGATCCTTCCTCTATGTAATTTTGTTTTGCGGCATCAAAGCGCCGCGACGGAAATCCCACTATCCTATCCGCCTTGGTCTCTGCAAAGCAAAATATACATCAGCGTACAAGCATCAAACCGCAGTCGGGGAACGAAATTTTCAAATTGTCTGTCCATGGGCGCGCATACCGCGCGATCCGTATTGTCATTTGATCGACGCCTTTTAGTATAGCACATTCCTCCAAAAAAGTCAAGATAATACCGCCAATATATCCAAAAAAATCCGCAGATTCGCTTTTATTGCAAATCTGCGGTAGCATTATTCGTGAATTCCAAAAAAGCGCAGAGCATTTTCGTAGGCATGCGCGGCAAAATCCACTACAGGAATACCATACAGCTCGGCGGCACGGGCGGCGGTGAACTCCATCAATCCGGAATGATTCATCTTTCCGCGATAGGGCACCGGTGCAAGATAGGGCGCATCCGTCTCGATCATGATGCGATCAAGAGGGATCGTCGGCACGATCTCCGCCAGCCTCGCCGCGTTTTTGAAGGTGATAACACCCGAAAATGAGATGTACCAGCCGCGATTTACAAGCTGTCTGGCAATCTCCGCGCTGGCAGAGAAGCTGTGAAATTCGCCCGTCACGTCGGGATATTCCCGCAGGATGTCCATGATGTCGCCATGCGCCTCGCGGTCATGGATGACCACGGGCATTTTCGTCTCGCGCGCCACTTCCAGTTGCGCGCGCAGCCACGCCTGTTGCACATCCTTCGGGGCGCCGTCGTCGTAGTGATAATCAAGCCCGATCTCACCCAGGGCAACCACCTTCGGGTGGGAGAGCTGTTCTTTTAACCGTGTCATCGTTTCGGGGAGATCTGCAAGCGGTCCCACTTCTCCCGGATGAATGCCTGCCGTTGCATACAGTGCGGGGTATTTCTCCGCAAGCTCGATGCATTCATCGTTCGATGCAAGAGAGGTTCCTGCGTTGACAATGTGCTTGACATTGCCCGACAGAAGGGCGGCAAGAAGCTCATCCCTGCCGCCCTCGATTTCGCAAAGAAAGCGGTCGTCCGTATAATGCGCGTGCGTATCAAACAGCGGCATTTTTCGTGACGCTTCGTAAGCAAATGCCATTATCGCACACGCTCGCCTAACGGCGTTTCGGCATCGAGGAATACCACGCGGACTTCCTCCTCGCCCGATGCGAGAATCATACCGTTGCTCTCCACGCCGCAAAGCTTTGCAGGCGCAAGATTTGCCACCACAATCAGCTTTTTGCCGATCAAATCCTCAGGCTTATACCACTTGGCAATGCCGGATACCACCTGACGTTTTTCATAACCTAAGTCAATTTGCAGACAAAGCAGTTTTTTCGCCTTCTTGATGGGCTCGCAGGAGAGAACCTGCGCCGTGCGCAGCTCCACCTTCATAAAATCGTCAATACCGATGATCGCACAACCCTCGGGCTTTTCCACAGAAGCGGATGCCTTCGCCGCAGCCTCGCGCTCCGCCTCCAGCTCAGCCAGCATCTTTGCTTCGTCAATGCGGGGGAACAGATTCTCGCCGCGCTTGACGGTTGCGTCCGCTTTCAGCTTGCCGTAGCTTGCCGCCGCCTCCCAAGTGGTGCAGCACGGGCAAGCGCCGATCTGCTTCAGCACTTCCGCAGAGGAAGTGGGCATAAAGGGAGCCAGCAGGATCGCAGAAACGCGCAAAACCTCAAGCAGATTGTACATGACACGTCCCAGGCGAGCGCCGTTTGCTTCCATATCCTTGGCAAGCACCCAAGGTGCCGTTTCGTCGATATATTTGTTAGCGCGGCTGATGACCTTGAAGATCTCTGCCAGCGCGTTCTGGAACGCAAATTTTTCCATCTGCTCCTCATACAGACCGCGCAGGTTCGCAATGAGCGATACGATTTCCGCATCCTTTTCCGCATCCTCTGTCTGAACAGCGGGAAGCGTTCCGCCGAAATATTTGTCCACCATGGAAACGGTACGGGAGAGCAGATTGCCAAGATCGTTGGCAAGATCCACATTGACGGTGCCGATCAGCGCTTCATTGGAGAAGTTGCCATCGGAGCCGAAGGGGAAGGTGCGCAGAAGGAAGAAGCGAAGCGCATCCACGCCGAACTTTTCCGCCAGCACATAGGGGTCAACCACGTTGCCCTTGGATTTGGACATCTTGCCGCCATCCAAAAGAAGCCAACCGTGACCGAACACCTTCTTCGGCAAAGGCATTTCCATGCTCATGAGCATCGCGGGCCAAATGATGGAATGGAATCGGACGATCTCCTTGCCCACAAAATGCACATCCGCGGGCCAGAAATCCTTATAATCGTCGTACTTGCCGTTCATGAAGCCCAGCGCGGTGGTATAGTTGAACAGTGCATCCACCCATACATAGACCACATGACCGGGATCAAAGTCCACGGGAACGCCCCATGTAAAGGAAGTACGGGAAACGCACAGGTCCTCAAGACCGGGCTTGATAAAGTTGTTGACCATCTCGTTGACGCGGGGGCGCGGCTCAAGAAAATCGGTGTTTTCGAGCAGATCCTGTACGCGATCCGCATACTTGGAAAGACGGAAGAAATATGCTTCCTCCTCCGCATCCTCAACGGCTCTTCCGCAGTCGGGGCATTTGCCGTCCACAAGCTGGCTCTCCGTCCAGAAGGATTCGCAGGGCTTGCAGTATTTGCCCTTGTAGCTTCCCTTGTAGATATCGCCGTTTTCGTACATCTTCTTGAAGATCTTCTGAATGGCTTCCACGTGATAATCGTCGGTGGTGCGGATAAAGCGATCGTTGGAGATGTTCATCAGCTTCCACAGATCCTGCACGCCGCGCTCGCCCGTGACAATATTGTCCACGAACTGCTGGGGCGATACGCCGGCTTCCTTTGCCTTATCCTCGATCTTTTGACCGTGCTCATCGGTGCCGGTCAAGAAAATGACATCATGTCCCGTCATGCGCTTATAGCGCGCCATGGCATCGGTTGCCACAGTGCAGTAGGTGTGACCGATGTGCAGCTTATCGCTGGGATAATAAATCGGTGTGGTAATATAAAATTTTTTATTCTCTTGATTGCTCATAACTCTTCCTCCTTTATTATATCGGATTCGCGTTCGCAAAAACGCGCTTAAAAGGCATCCTCCGTCCCAAAACACGTATCAAACGAGCCCGTCCCTTGACATTTCCCAAACAAGGACCGTGGCGGCAGCGGCGGCATTCAGCGATTCGCATCCCTCCGCCATGGGAATAAACAGGGTGCCGCTGCAGGCTTCGATAAACTCCGCCGACAAACCGTGCCCCTCATTGCCCACGGCTACACACATCCGCGGTGGAAGCGGGAAACTGCCAAGCCGCTTCGCCCGACGGTTCAAGGCTGCCGCATACAGCTCGCAGCCCGCCGCTTGCATCTGAGCGGCGAATGCAAGCTCATCGTCAATCATTGTCAGCTTCTGTCTGAAAATCGTTCCCATTGCCGCGCGAATGACCTTGGGAGAATAGATATCCGCCGAATCGCGGCTGATATACACGCGCTCCACGCCAAAGGCATACGCGGTACGAATCATGGTGCCAAGATTGCCGGGATCACGGATGCCCGACAGCCATAATGCGCGCAGGCTGCCCTCGGGAACGTCGGCAGGCAAGGTTTCGAAACGATGCGCCACCGCAAGAATGCCCTGCGGCGCCGCCTCGTCGGTCAGCTTGTCGAGCACCTCATCGGAGACAAAAATCACCGTGCCGTCTATCTGTTCCAACATTGCGCCAATCTCATGCAGGATGCGCTCCCGCCTCGATTCTGCGATAAAAATATATTCAATACGAATACCGCTCCGCACAGCCTCCTCAAAAAGCTTGACGCCATCAATGCGGAAAAGCCCCTCCGCATCGCGTTGTTTTTTATCCGAAAGCTTTGCCGTGCGAACAATGAGCGGGTTTTTGCGGCTGGTGATGATTTCATCCCGAAGGTTTGCCATAGCAGTCTCCTAACAACAGGGCACCTCAAAAATTTGCTTTCTGCATCTTTTCGGAATTTCAGAGATTCCCAACATTCTAATGACGAAAAAAACCGGCGGTGAGCCGGTTTTTAATCTTAGGTTCTTATTTTGCGAGAGCTGCTTTAGCCTGCTCTGCGATAGCAGCGAACGCATCCTTATCGGAAACAGCGATTTCTGCAAGCATCTTGCGGTTCAAATCGATACCGGCGAGCTTGAGACCGTGCATAAGAGTGGAGTAATTCATGCCGCAAACCTTTGCCTGCGCAGAAATTCTGGTAATCCAGAGAGAACGGAAGTCTCTCTTCTTCAACTTTCTGCCTGCGAAAGCGTAGTTGCCGCTCTTCATTACCTGCTGTTTTGCCATCTTGAAGTGCTTGGACTTAGCGCCCCAGTAGCCCTTCGCCAGCTTCAGCATCTTATTTCTTCTCTTGCGAGTCATCATCGCACCTTTTACTCTTGCCATTTTATATCATCCTCCAAAATTCTGCTGTAGTTCGAAATTACTTGTTGATCAACGATGCGATCGTGGGAGCCATCGAAGTGCTGAGATATGCGTTGCCGCGGAGCTGTCTCTTTCTCTTCGCAGTCTTGAGGCCGAGCTTATGACGGCGATTGGTATGATTGAGCTTAACCTTTCCGCTCTTAGTGAGAGAGAATCTCTTGGCGGTTGCCTTGTGAGTCTTAATTTTTGCCATTTTCCTAATACTCCTTGTTTTATATTCCATCCGCTTCAAAAAAATGCGGCGGACGTGCGCATTTGGTTGCGGTTCGCGCTATGCGTATCGCAGATGCTTCTCTATAGCCGACAAAATAGCGGCAAAGCAACAATTACTTAGCGACTGCCTTAACAGGATTGACAATCATGCTCATGAAGCGGCCTTCCAATGTGGGGCGTTTATCGACAGAGCCCGCGCCTTCGCACGCCTTCTCGAACTTTTCGAGCATATCGCGTCCGATGTCTAAGTGGCTCATTTCGCGTCCCTTGAATTTTACAACGACTCTGACCTTGTTGCCGTCACCGAGAAAACGATGTGCGTGCTTCACCTTGGTTTCGAAATCGTGGGTGTCAATGCGGCAGGATAACTGAATCTCCTTTACCTCAACGATGGTCTGCTTCTTTTTTGCCTCTTTTTCCTTCTTATCGCGCTCAAAGCGATATTTGCCGTAGTCCATGATGCGGCATACGGGGGGAGTCGCGGTGGGAGCGATGAGAACAAGATCAAGATCCTTGTCGTAAGCCATGGCGAGTGCGGCGCTCGTTGCGAGGACGCCTAACTGTTCGCCGTTGTCACCAATGATCCGGACTTCTTTTGCCCTGATTTCCTCATTGATTTGCAGTTCTTTTGTGCTAATAGCGAGCACCTCCAAAAACAAAAATATCGTGCGAAGAAACACTCCGCACGCATACAAGCCGCCCTTCGGCGATCATCTTCTGTATGAACCGCTGTCATCATTTTGAGGCGGTGAGAACGGAGAGTTCTTCTTTGTTGACCTGTTTATTATATCACATGTCTTTATGTTTGTCAAGGTTTTTTCAAGAAAAAGTTTTGATTTTTTCAAAAAACAAGCAGACTCCGCTTATAAAATCTGCCTGAACATCTGCATCCATAAGCAAAGGCGCAAGATGCCACTATTTCAGCCACATATCCATGCGGCGCTTCTGCGTTTCAAAGCCCAAGCGCTCATAAAATCTCCGTGCGCCGTCGTTGAATTCCCACACGTCAAGATCCAGCCGATCAAAGCCGTTTTCGCGCGCCCATGCCGTCACATATTCCATCAGCGCGGTGCCGATGCCGCCGCCGCGGAAGCCCTCATCCACGCAAACATCCTCAAGATGCAGGGTTTTCATATCAAAAAGCATGGGGCTGTCTTTGGTTTCGTTCACGATACCGAACACATAGCCCGCCACGTTTCCCTCCACATCCGCTACGAAAACGGGAGTTGCCTCGTCCTCCATGACCGCGCAAAGCTCGGTCATTGTAAATTTCACACCATGCACGCGAAACAAATCGGGGCGTCCCTGTCTGTGGATCTCCTCCACTTGATATAGAAGCGCCAGGATCTGCTCCGCATCCTCACGGCGCGCACGTCGAATGATTGGTTTCATATCTCTTGATCCTTCCGTTTCATCGCGCCGCCTTGCAGCATGTGCAGAATGCTATATACCAAAAAATAACCGAGTATTGCGTATATAACGGTGGTGATGTAGGGCGAGATCAGCGAGATCGTCTCCGAAGTATTGATCGGTGCGCCAAATTCGGCAAACAGCGCGATCGTCTCGGTTATATTGGAGATCAGCATGAAGCCCGCCGCCACCAATGTCACCGCAACGCCTGTTTTTGAAAGCGTGCCATGCAGTGACAGAAGCTCCACCGTGCATTCGCTTCCCCTTTTTGCATCATACCGCAAAATCAGCGCGCAGAGTCCTGCCGCAAGAAACAGGCGGACCAGCTCCGTCAGGCAGCTGATTACGCAGTAGAGGATATACGCAGGATCGATCACCGCGGCGCCGAAAAACGACACGTCCACGATTGCGGAGACGATATAAATGAGCGGCACCATACCGCCGATTATGAGTAGTGTCGGAAGCACCGCCGCACGCTTTGTCAGCGCATAAGCGATGCAGGCATGCGATGCGTAGATGGCGGCAATATTGAGCATATCGTACAGAAATCCAATGGTAAGCGGAATTTCTGCAGACATCATCACATCGCTGCTAAAGTATGTACGCAGCGGTCCGAGTACAGCCGTACAAACAAGCGGTAACAAAACGCCGCCGATCAGTATCACGGCAAGCAGCCGTTTATCCATGTGGTTTGCTTTCATTTTGATCTCCATGCCTTCGCTCTCGCGAAGGCTTCCTTTATTTTAATCGTTCCAACTTCATTTAATTAGTATATCATAGCCGCAAATCAGATGTGTGACCATTGTGTTCTTCTTTTGTTAAATATTTATAAACAAAAAATTAAAAAATATTTTGCGAACAAAGGTTTGCTTTTTGCGCAAATGTGTGCTATAATGCTAATGGAATCTGCTATTTCAAAAATTCGCAGAAAGGAAGCTTTTGTTTTCAAAAGCGACGGACATCATCATGAACAAGAATCTTGACAAACTGACAAAACGGGAGCTTGAGGTGTACAACTACATTCTTGCCGCTATCCGCCGTGACGGATTTGCGCCCAGCGTGCGCGACATCTGCACTGCGCTGGATATGAAGAGCACCTCCACCGTTCATACATACCTCGCGCGCCTCGAAGAGAAGGGCGTCATTCAAAAGGCGGCAGGCAAAAGCCGCTCGCTTCGTGTTGGAAGCGATGCGCTCCATAATACGCACACCATTCGCGTGCCGATCCTCGGCAAGGTTGCCGCAGGTATCCCGATCCTTGCCGTAGAAAATTACGAGGGCTATATTGACTTCCCCCGTCCTTCCGCAAGACACTCTGCAGGCGATCTGTTCGCGCTGAAAATTCAGGGCGAGAGCATGATCGAGGCGGGAATGCTCGACGGCGATCTGATCGTCGTTGAAAAGTGCTGCACCGCCAAAGACGGCGATATTATCGTCGCGCTGGTGGAGGACGATGCCACCGTCAAGACCTTCTACCGCGACGGCAACCGCTTCCGTCTCCAGCCCGAAAATTCTTCGATGGAACCCATTTATGTGGATGAGCTTTTGGTGCTTGGCAAGGTGGTCGCATCCATGCGCTTCTATCAGTAAAATACACCGTTTGGTAACATATCCGCAGACAATGTCTGCGGATATGTTATTTTTTCGTGACAAAAGCGGATATTGTTTGACAATACGGGCATTTTGTGGTATAATAAATAAAAACTCCGCCCTGCTTACGGGCGGATGCAACCATTCTTTTACGGAGAGTTCAATGATCGCCATCAGTTTAAGCGACGTTTCGCTGGAATTCGGAACGGACGTCATCCTTGATAAAATCTCCTTCAGTCTGAACGAAGGAGACAAGCTCGGCATTGTGGGCGTCAACGGTGCCGGCAAATCCACATTGTTCAAAATCATCACGGGCGAATATTCTCCCACCGACGGCTCCATCTATATTTCCAAGGACAAAACGGTGGGATTTCTTGAGCAGAACACCGGTCTCGAGGGCGAGAACACCGTTCTTGACGAAATGCTCGCTTCCTTCTCAAAGCTGATCGCTGACGAAAAGCGGCTGGATGCGCTGTCCGCCGCGCTGGAAGAAACCCCCGCCGATGAGGATCTGATCCGATCCTATACATCGCTTGCCGACCGTTTTAAGCGTGCGGGCGGCTATGAATTTCGCTCCCGTTGCAAGGGCATTCTTAAAAGCCTCGGCTTTGACGAGCGATTCCACGACCTCAGTATCTCCGGTCTCTCGGGCGGTCAAAAAACCCGCCTTGCTCTGGCAAGACAGCTCATCACCTCGCCGGATATTCTGATGCTTGACGAGCCAACCAACCATCTCGATATCGAAACTCTTGCATGGCTGGAGGATTTTCTCGCCTCCTATCGCGGCACGCTTCTTGTAATATCCCACGACCGCTTTTTTCTCGACCGCGTCACAAACAAAACCTTTGAGATCGAAAATACCCACGGCGAGCTTTACAACGGCAACTATACCCGCTTTGTTCAGCTCAAGGCAGAAAACCGCGAGATCCGCGAACGCCAATATAAAAATCAGCAGAAGGAGATCGCCCGCATCGAAGCATACATCGAGCAACAGCGCCGATGGAATCGGGAGCGCAACATCATCGCCGCCGAAAGCCGTCAGAAGGCGCTCGACCGCATGGTAAAGATCGAACGTCCGGACAAGCTTCCCGACAAGATCCGCCTTTCCTTCAACAAATCCGGCGAAAGCGGCAACGATGTGCTGACCGTAAAAGGTCTCACCAAAAGCTATCCGAATAAGCCGCTTTTTTCCGATGTATCCTATTTGGTGAAAAAGCATGACCGCCTTTTTATCGCCGGTCCCAACGGATGCGGCAAATCCACCATGATCAAGATCCTCGCCGACAAGCTTTCGCAGGACGCGGGGGATTTTGAATACGGATATAATGTGAGCATCGGATATTACGATCAGGAGAATCAGAACCTCAATCCCGACAATACGGTTCTTGACGAGCTTTGGGATTGCTATGAAAATCTGACGCAGACGGAGATCCGTTCCGCGCTGGCACTGTTTTTGTTCAAGGGCGATGACATCGAAAAAAAGGTGTCCGTTCTCAGCGGCGGAGAAAAGGCACGGCTGACTCTCTGCAAGCTGATCCTCTCCCGTATGAATCTGCTGATTTTGGATGAGCCGACCAATCATCTTGACATCAATTCCCGCGAGGCGTTGGAAGGTGCGCTGTCCGAATTCGACGGCACCATCATCGCCGTCTCCCACGACCGCTACTTTATCCAAAAGCTCGCCACCCGCGTGTTGGATCTCGGCGTCAAGCCCGCCCTTGACTATATGGGCGGCTATGAGGATTACCGCGCATATCGCGACGGAATACAATCCGCAAAATCGGAGACGGTGGCAGATGCCCCCACCGAGGCAAAGGAACAGTATCTCAAGGCAAAGGCGCAAGCCGCCGATGCCCGCAAGCTTCGCACACGCATCCGCAAGAACGCAGAAGAAACAAAAAAGCTGGAAGCGGAGCTGGAGGAGCTGATCGCCGCCATGGAGGACGAATCCATCCAAGCGGATTATGTAAAGGTAAACGAGCTTTATTCCCGTCAGACCGAGGTGGAAGAGCGTCTGATGGAGCTGTATGAGGAGGCCGAAGACTTTGAAGAAGATTAACATGCTGGTAGTCGGCATCACGATGAACTGTGCCGGCTCGGAAAAATCCTTTCTTTCCTTTCTCTCTTGCCTTGACTTTGACCGCTTTGATGTGACGCTTCTGCTTGCCAAACGAGAAGGTCTGCTCCTTGATCAGCTGCCTTCGCAGGTGCACATCAAGGTCATGGAGAAATACGGCGATATGTTCCTGCTTTCGGGAAGAAACGCCGCAAAAACGCTCATCGACTGCTTCGTCAAGGAAAATCCGCTGACGCTTTTTGAAATCTTCCCCTATTTTGTTCGCACCCTCTTTTCCCGCGGAGAAAAGCGCAGCTCTGCCGCCACCAAAATGTGGCTGCATTTTATGAAGAAAATGCCTGCCGTCACCGAGTCCTACGATTTGGCGGTGGCGTATTGGGGCGACCGCACCATGTTCTATATGTGCGACAAGGTGAAGGCGAAAAAAAAGCTGGCGTGGTTGCATTTCGATTACGCCAATCCCCCCCGCGATGACGACATCTACCGCAACTATTTTTTAGCATGCGACAAGGTAGTCACCGTTTCCAAGCTGATAGACGAAAATCTGCGCGCCAAGCTTCCGGAGATCGCCGACCGCTTGGTGATGATGGAAAACATTACAAATCCCAAGCAGATCTGGGATCTTGCTCTGCAGGGCGACACCTTCCCCGACACGCATTTCACGGGCAAACGCATCCTGACCATCGGACGCATCGGCGATCAGAAGGGACTTGATTTGGTAGTACCCGTCTTAAAACGTCTGCGCGAGGAAAATTTTGATGTGCGTTGGTATGTGCTCGGAGACGGAGACGAGGAGTATAAAAATTATATGGCGGAGCTTCTTCTGCAGCATGGCGTCGCCGATATGATGATCTTCCTCGGCACCACAAAAAATCCCTATTCCTATCTGCGTGATTGTGACATTTATGCCCAGCCATCCCGTCATGAGGGCAAGCCGATCTCGGTGGAGGAGGCAAAAATCATGTACAAGCCTATCCTTACCACCAAATATCTCTCCGCGCCCGAACAGCTGGAAAACGGCAGACTCGGCATCATCACCGATATTTCCTCCGATGGCATCTACGAAGGTATCAAGCGACTGCTATCGGATGAAGCCCTTTGCGATCACTTCAGCGAAACGCTGTCAAAATGCAAATTCGGCAACGCAGAGGAGATCGAGAAATTCTACGGTATGTTAGAATAATACCACCCTTTCAAAAATGAATGAACTGTAAAATTCTCCGTGCTCTTGCAATGGCATCGGCGAATATGTTATAATAAATGGAGAAAGATTGAAGAATTGAACTTTTAGGAGGCATACACTTGATTATACAACTTGAGGACGCAAAATACAAGCTTCAGAATATGCGGGCTGACATCGCAGAGCTGGCATCGGCACTGCGTATCGAACAGCTTCGCGCAGAGGTGGAGGAGGATGAGAAGATCACCGCCGCGCCCGAATTCTGGAACGACGCGGAAAATTCCAGCCGCGTGCTTCAAAAAATAAAGCAGAAAAAAGACAAGATCAATACATGGGAGGCACTTCGCGATCGTCTGGAGGACGCCATCATTCTGGCGGAAATGGGCATCGAGGAGAACGACGAATCCGTCGTCGCCGAGGTAGAAGATGAGCTTGCGGCGGTCATCAAGGAGGAGGAACGTCAGCGCATCGAGGTCCTGCTCTCCGGCGAATATGACCGCAACAACGCCATTGTTTCCTTCCATCCGGGCGCGGGCGGCACCGAGGCGCAAGACTGGGCGCTCATGCTTTATCGCATGTACACCCGTTGGGGCGAGCAGCACGGCTACAACGTAAAGCTGGTGGATTGGCTGGACGGCGAAGAAGCAGGCATCAAGAGTGCCACCATTATGGTAAGTGGAACCAATGCCTACGGCTATCTGAAAAGCGAGGCAGGCGTACACCGTCTGGTGCGCGTATCGCCCTTCGACTCGTCGGGACGCCGCCACACATCCTTCGCATCCGTGGAGGTTATGCCCGAGTTTGAGGACGACGGCAAGATCGAGATCCGCGACGAGGACATCGAAGTTACCGCGCACCGTTCTTCCGGTGCAGGCGGTCAGCATGTCAACAAGACCGACTCCGCCATCCGCATCACCCATCTTCCCACGGGCATCGTGGTGGGCTGTCAGACAGAGCGTAGCCAGCTGCAGAACAGAGAAACGGCGATGAAGATGCTCAAATCCAAGCTGATGGAGATCAAGGAGCGGGAAAATCTGGCACGCATCGAGGACATTCAGGGTGTCAAGAATAACATCGAGTGGGGCAGTCAGATCCGTTCCTATGTATTTATGCCCTACACACTTGCAAAGGATAACCGCACCGGATATGAGGACGGCAACATTCAGGCTGTCATGGACGGTGACATAGACGGTTTCATCAATGCTTATCTGAAGATGATTGCAAACCAAAATAAATAAGGATGCCTTCGCGGTGTCCCACCGCGATTTGCTATCGTAAACCGCCAAAATTTTCGATATAAGGAAGCCTTCGCTTCGCGAAGGCATGGGTAATTGTTATGTCAAGAAGAACCGAACTCTGCACAGGTCTTATGTTTCTCGTTCACGCCGTAACAGCGCTGTTTCTCAGCATGACCAGCAGAAAAAAGAGCCCCTTCCTTGCGGGCATGGCACTGTGTGCCGCCCTGGTCGGCGGATTCATCGGCGCATTGCTCGTCATCGAAACGCAAGAAAAGGAGCCGAAAAAGGTCATCGCCGCACGCGATGCCTGCTGTACGGACGACCTCGAAGCAGAATAAGCAAAAGCCGCGGGAGCTATGCTCCCGCGGCTTTCTTTTGATTCAGGCAAAAAAGCGGCGCACTGCGCCGCTTTTTGAGTCAAAGTATATTACTGTTCGTCTGCAGCGTCCTCGGTCTCGTCCGATTCGCATGTGCAAGCGCAGTCAGCGCAACCGCAGATCTCCTCTGTCTCATCCTCATCAAGTCCAAGCTCAGCGAGAATGTCTTCGTCAATATCCCATGCCTCAATATCTTCTAAATCGCCTTCGCAGCAGCAAGCATCCGCTGCCTTTTTGTTCGCCTTCTTCTTGCAGATCTGCATAATGAGGATCAGAATGCCAACAGCGGCAATTACAGAAGCACCAATGATCAGCGCCAACTGCAGAGGGCTGAGACCGGTTTTTTTCGTGCTGTTTTTCATTGCGTTGTACCTTCCCTTTCACAAATAGTATATCGCATGATTATTATATCATACGAGTAAAAATTTTCAATGGACATTTTTTGAATTTATTGTTAAGTCCGTCAAATTTTCGCCAAAAAGCAATTCACATCGAATGCTCCCGTAAATAGGCGTCCAGAATGGATGCCGTTACAGCGCATACGCGCGCGCAGGGGCGCTTTTTGTAAAACGCCTCGGTTCGCTCGGACGGATGGGCAGGATCCGTGTCTTGATCTTTTGAAAAACCCAAAATTTCGCGGCAGATGAGCGAGCCATGCTCCTCCTTGAAACGTGCCGCCAGCTCCTGTACGATGGTATAGACCCGTGCTTTGTTGCTGCTGTTTGGTGCGGCATCGCCGTAAAGCTGTCCGATCACAAACATCGCGCCCGAAAAGGTGCCGCATACTTCCCGCATGCGTCCCATGCCGCCGCCGAAGGGTTGGGAAAGCTTCAGCACCCTATCAAGCGACAAGCCGATCTCCTCGGCAAATGCGCCCGCCACTGACTGCGAGCAGTTATATCCTGCGAGAAAAAGTTCCTTCGCCCGCTCGCCTTTTGTCGTAATTTCTATCATACTTTTATTACTATTTCTATTTCTTTTTGGGATTTCTCTTTTTGATGGCGCGGACATCCTTGAGCATCTTAAAGCTGTCGCGGAAAACGTTGACCTTGCTCTCGCGATGATTGATGATCTTCACGGGCATCTCGAGGATCTTCGCGCCCATATTGTTCGCCTTGATCAGTGCTTCAAAGTCAAAGGCAAAGCCGTTGACCTCGCAGGTGGAAAAAATGGCGTGCGCCGTTTCTTTGCGGAAGCATTTGAAGCCGCATTGGGAGTCGGACAGCTTGAAGCCCGCCGCAAAAGCAAGGCACCCGATATAAACCTTCGATGCCAGCTTACGCAAAAAGGTATAGCCCTCGTATCCGTCCTTTGCAAGATTACGGGAACCGATGATAACATCGGCATCGGGATTTGCTTCGAACAGCTCCGCCGCCTTTTTCACCACGTCCAGCCCGTACGCCAGATCGCAGTCGGTGAAAACGATCACATCTCCCACCGCATGCATCACACCGTTTCGGATCGCCGCGCCCTTTCCCTTGTTTTTCTCATAGCTCACAGCACGAATGCGCTTGTTTTCAAAGGATTCCACCGCCGCAAGACAATCGTCCGTGCTGCCGTCGTTGGAAAAAATCACCTCGTAATCGTCAAAATTCGCTTCCATATAATCGGATACGGTTTTCAAGGTGTCCTTGATAATGGACGATTCATTGTACATCGGAATACAAAGAGATATTTTCATCATCTTAGTCCTGCTTTCACTATGCGAAAGCGTCCTTTCTAAAATTGTGGGTGATTCTGCATCGGCAAATTGCCACCGTTTGCCGCGGTTATTTTGTATAAACAAACACATCAAAATCCGCCGTCACCAAAAGATGCTCCAGCGCATCCAGCTTCGCCGCATCGCTCGCCGCCGTTTTGAAGGCGTAGGGCGTCATAGAAAACAGCGGCCGCAGATCCTCCCCCCCGCAATCAAAGGTATAGGTGACATTTTTATGCTCCGTCAGCGTGAATCCGTCCGGAAGATCTCGCCGTCCTTCATTTTCGTAGGCATCGGCGTATATCGCCTGCTTCAGCTCATACAGATGTCTGACGCCCGCCGCGCCAATGACCAGCTTTCCTCCCGGCTTCAAAACACGGAGAAATTCCTTCTCGGCAATGGGTGCAAACAAGCTCACCACCGCATCCGCGCTCGCATCCGCCACCGGCAGAGAAAATACGCTGGAAACGCCGAAAAAGGCGCCGTTCGCCTCCCGCTTTGCCCGCTTTGCCGCATGGTCGCAGGCGTATTTGGAAAGATCGAAGCCATAGACCGCCGCCTTTTCCGCAAGGCGGCAGGAATAGTATCCTTCGCCGCACCCTGCGTCCACGATCACAGAAGCCCCTTCCACCGCGTCGGCAATCGCCTCCGCGAAGGGACGGTAATAGCCCTTATCCAGAAATGCGGTCCTTGCGCGAACCATCTCGCGATCATCGCCGGAGCTGCCCGAGGCGCGGGTGAGGCTCACATAACCGCTTTTTGCGGCATCAAAGCAATGCCGCCTTGCGCCGCCGCAATAATAACTGCTGCCATCCTTTGCCAATGCCTCTCCGCAAAAGGGGCAGATGAGAATGCTCATCGTTATGACCAATGCCCTCGCCGCGGCGAAAGCTGCCTTTCTGCCCTTTTTGGGGGCTTGGTTTACGCAATAACACTTTTGCCTGTGACCAAAACAGAGTCACAAAACGCAGATTGATAGACGGAACTTTCAGTTTTCCACCTTCACGAGCTTTGCATGGAGCGCATAGCGTCCGTTGCCTACATTGGTACAGGTGGACAGGGTGATGATCTTGTCATCGGGTGTAAAAGTGGCATCGTTTTTAATTCTGGAACGACTGTGCATCGTCTCGCAGAAGGTGACAAACTCCTCATCCGTTGCAAAATGCATGGTGAAATACTGGTAGGTCGCAATCGTCTGATGGATGGAAAACGGCTTGTAATAATAGATGCCGTCAAAGGTGTAGATCTCGATCAGCGTGTTGTGGAACAGCGTTTCGTCGAAAAATTTCGTCACGTTGTTGAACATCTGACCCCAGGTGATGTTGTCGATGTTGTGTCCATAAAAGACGGTGTTCCGATTCATCAGCATGTCTCGGTTGGAACGGTAGTCGGCAAAGATCGAGCCGACAACAAGATAGTCGCCCTTGTAGGAGCGATCCAAATAATAATCGTTGTCCTCACCCTTCACGATGGGGTAGCTGATGTTGGTGCCTTCGATATGTATGTATCCGAAAATATCGGGGTTTTGATTGCGAAGGAAGGTCAAATTTGCCTTCATCTGCTGGAACTTGATGTTATAGGCATCGCCGCTGTCGCCATCCTCCAGCTCCCATGCGGAATCATCAAGCCCCGTATGATAATCGGGCATCGGCGAGGGAAGCTTTGCTGCCGGCGACAACGCCACCGCATGCTCGCCTTCGCGACTCAGATCCGCGTCGAATATATTGCCTGCAATGTCGCCGTAAAGATCATCCGCGCGCTGCTTGTCGATAACGGCTCGCACGATCATTGCCGCGCTGTAGATAAACACCATAATACTGATGATCAGCACCACGCTTCGAATACCCATTCCGATCAGCTCGCTCACCGTCCGTTTTTTCTTTTCGGGACGCGGCGCCAGATCGTCCGAGGAAATATCATGCAGCGATTCGAGAAAAACGTTTCGCTTGATCTCGGAAAGCTCGTATAATCCATCCTCCGATGCGGGCGGCACTGCGGCTTTTATTGGATTTCGTTGTTCAAATCGTTTCTTGAGGTTCAAGAGATACCCTCCGTTTTATGAATCCGTTTCTATGCAAATCAGTCGATTTTTGCAAGATATTCCTTTTGCTCCTGACTGAGCACATCGCAAGCGGCGCCAAGAGAAGCCAGCTTGAGCGCGGCAACCTCTGCGTCAATTTCACGCGGCACCTGATAAACCTTCTTTTCCAGCTTGCCTTCATTTTTCACAAGATATTCAAGGCTCTTTGCCTGAATGGCAAAGCTCATATCCATAATTTCCGCCGGATGACCGTTGCCTGCGGCAAGATTGACGAGTCTGCCCTCTGCCATCAGATTGAGAACGCGTCCGTCGGGCATTTTGTAGCCGGTGATGTTGGGCTTGCGCTCCCAAACCTCCACCGCCTTTTCTTTCAAAGCAGCCTTGTCGATCTCCACGTCAAAGTGACCGCTGTTGGAGAGCAGAACGCCGTCCTTCATCTTATCGAAGTGCTCGGCGCGGATGACATCCTTGCAGCCCGTGACCGTGATGAACAGATCGCCCAGCGCGCATGCCTCATCCATGGTCATGACGCGGAAGCCGTCCATGACCGCTTCGATGCCCTTGACAGGATCGATTTCGGTGACGATGACGTTTGCGCCCATACCCTTTGCGCGCATGGCAACGCCCTTACCGCACCAGCCATAGCCGGAGACGACCACTGTTTTACCCGCAATGATCAGGTTGGTGGAGTTCATGATGCCGTCCAGCGTGGACTGACCGGTGCCGTAGCGATTATCAAACAGATGCTTGCAATCCGCATCGTTGACGTCGATCATGGTGTAATCGAGAAGTCCTGCCGCTTGACGTGCAAACAGGCGATGAATGCCCGTGGTGGTTTCCTCACAGCCGCCAATGAGGTTTTTGCCGTATTCGCGGCATTCGCCGTGTAACAGGTGGGTGAGATCGCCGCCGTCGTCAATCATTACATCGGGGCAAAGAGACAGCGTTTTTTTCAGATGCTCCTCATATTCCGCATCGGTGACACCGCGCCATGCGTTGACCTCAAAGCCGAGATCCACCAAAGCCGCCGCCACATCATCCTGCGTGGAAAGCGGATTACAGCCGGTCACATAAACCTCGGCGCCGCCCGCCGCCAGCGTGATGGCAAGATAAGCGGTCTTTGCCTCCAAATGGATGGACATGGAGATCTTCTTGCCCGCAAAAGGCTTTTCGCGGGTGAATTGCTCATGGATGCGATTCAAAACGGGCATATAGCTTTTAACCCAATTGATTTTGTCGTGACCGCTTTTTGCAAGGGAAATATCCTTGATACTGCTCATAATTTTTCTCCTTTTTCGGGTGCCATCCGGATGCGGACGGCTTTGTTTGATGGTTTTTAGAAAATTCTGCTATCCTTAAATAATCACGGGATGATCTTCAGCTCTCTCGCCGCGTCTTCCCAATAATGCTCGGGAAGCACCGTTCCGCCGGCGTATCCGTCCGCGGTCGCCTTCCGCCATGCAAGTGCCACGCAATGTGCCGCATGGTCTCGCTCGTCATACATCGACTTGATGATGCACTTCGCCCAGACACCCGCTTTGTCGTAAAGCCCGCTGTCTCTGAACGCATTCATCATCTTCCGCTTGTCGTAATCCACCTTCAGCGTCCGATACCGCCAGACCTTATGCCCCGATTCCAGCAAAAGAAGCTTGGGCCCTGTGCGATGATCCTGTGGAAGACCGAGGCTGGGGCAAAAGATGACTCTGCGACCGTTTGCCTCCACCACGCAACTGCGGTGCGTATGTCCGCAAAGAAGCACCTGCCCCGCAATTTCCGTGGTATATCGGTCGATCAGATGGGGGCGGTTCATGATCCACTCCTTGTTATTTCGGGGAGAGGCATGGCAGGCGGTGATAACGGGCAGATTTTTGGGGCTGATGTCAAGACTGATGGGCATATTTTCAAAGGCTTCCAGATCCGACGGCGCCAAATTTTCGTATGTATAAAGCAAGGAGCCGCTGCTGGAGCAATAGCTCCATCCGTCGCTTGGATCCTTCTTGTGGCGGATGAGATAATCCTCTCGGTTGCCGCGCACAAAATAGCAGGGGAATTCCGCCTTGCATTCATCGAGCAGCCGCAGTGTCTCCTGCGGATAGGGAAAATCCGTCACATAGTCGCCAAGGAAGATCATGCCGTCGAGAGGTTGTCCCGCGCGGCGTAAATCGTCTAAGCTGCACAGCGCATTTTCCAGTGCCAAAAAGTTGGCGTGAATATCCGAAATTACCGCAAACCGCATGCATTCTCCTTTCCGCCGACACGTCGGATCAATAAATCTATACTATATATTATATGCTTTTTTTTAACGCATGTCAACCGATTTTCAAGCGATATTAAAATAAATTTACGAATTGGCATCATTCTATTGATTTTTTAGGCGATTCTTGACAAAAATGCGAAAAACGAATGCCCGCTTTACATGAAGAAAATCCGCCTTCACAGGCGGATTTTCCATAAAATTTATGCGCGCAGAGTAATGCCCATTTCACGGTCGAGCAGAGTCAGGATCTTCTTTGAGGTCTTGTCCGCTTCCTCATCGGTCAGCGTGCGATCGGGCGCACGGAGGGTGACGGTGAATGCCACGCTCTTTTTGCCCTCGCCAAGCTGCTTACCGCGGTAAACGTCAAACAGCTTGATGTCCTCGACCACCTTGCCGCCCGCTTTTTGTATAACGGCTTCAATGGCGCCGACCTCCACCTCGTCATCGCAGACAAAGGCAAAGTCGCGGGTGGTTGCGGGGAATTTCGGCAGAGCCTTGAACTGCTTGTCCATGGATGCCTTTTCAAACAGATTCTCAAAATCGAGGTCTGCCACATATATGGGCACATCAATTTCGTAGTCTGCAGAAACAAGCGGATGAATTTCGCCGATGGTGCCAAGCTCGGTGCCGTCCGCGCAGATGATCTTCGCACAGCGTCCGGGATGGAAGGTAGCATTGTCGCGATCGGCGGTATAAACCGCATCGGTGATGCCCGCCTTGTCAAGCAGGGTATCCACCATACCCTTCAGCGTGTAGAAATCGCCGTCGCGGAAGAATCCGATGGTGATGCGGCGACGCTCCTCCGGCAGATTCTTCGGATCCTCATCGGGCAGATAGATCTTTGCCATTTCGTAGAGAGCCGTTGCCTCGGCGTGGTAGTTGTTGTTGCGCGCCAGCACCTCCAGCATGGACGGAATGGCGGTGGTACGCATCACGCTGGTATCTTCGCCGAGCGGATTGGAGATAACAATGGACTTGCGGCGGGAATCGCTTTCCGCCATGCCGATCTTGTCATAATATTTGGGGCTGATGAAGGAGAAGGTCTCGCATTCATACAGACCCATCGCGCAAAGGGTGTCTGCCATCAGCAGTTCAAACTTCTGTACCGCGGTGCGCGTGCCGGAAACGATGGGCGTGACAAACTTTGTGGATTTGATGGTGTCATAGCCATAGATGCGAAGAATTTCTTCGGCAATATCGTTCATGCAGCGGCAGTCTGCACGGAAGGAGGGAACGATCAGCGTATCGCCTTCGATGCCGAAGTCCAGCTTGCGAAGGACATCCTTCATGTAGTCCGCGCTTACATCAAGTCCGAGGAATGCATTGATGCGATCTACCTCCAAGGGCATTTTGAAGGGCTCCTGCTTGCCCTTGTAAACATCAATGGTTCCGTCCACCACTTCACCTGCACCGAGCAGAGTGATCAGCTCGCAGGCACGGTCGAGGGCAGGCATGGTGTTTTCGGGGTCCAGCCCCTTTTCAAAACGTCCCGAGGATTCGGTACGCATGCCCTGGCTCTTGGCGGTGACACGAACCGAGCTTCCGAGGAAGTTCGCAGATTCAAATACCACCGTGGCGGTATCGTCCTTGATCTCGCTGTTTGCGCCGCCCATAACGCCTGCAAGTGCCACAGCCTTTTTTTCGTCGGCGATGACGAGATTGGAGTTGTTCAGCGTATGATCGTTGTCATCCAGCGAGCGGAAGGTTTCGCCGTCGGCAGCACGGCGCACGATGATTTTCGAACCGTCAAGGCAGGTATAATCAAATGCGTGCATGGGCTGACCGTATTCCAGCATAACGTAGTTGGTAATATCAACGATGTTGTTGATGGGGCGCACGCCCGATGCGCGCAGACGCATCCGCAGCCAAAGCGGCGAGGGCTCGATTTTTACATTCTTGACCACGCGGGCAGTATAGCGCGGGCAGAGCTCCGCATCCTGCACATCCACAGAGAGATAGTTTTCGATTTTGTCGCCATCCTTTGCATAGGTAACAACAGGTGTTTTCGGCTTGAATTCACGACCAAAAGATACCGCACTTTCTCTTGCAAGTCCAATTACGGACAGGCAGTCGGGGCGGTTAGAGGTGATCTCAAACTCCACCACCGTATCGGTGAGCTTCAATACATCGTGGATGTCATCGCCGGGCTTGCACTCCATGCCTTCGAGAATAAAAATGCCATCCTCGCAGGCACCGGGCATATCATGCGTGGTGAGACTCAGCTCGCCAATGGAGCAGAGCATGCCGTTCGACGGAACGCCGCGCAGCTTTCCTGCCTTGATATTCACGCCGCCGGGCAATTTGGAAGGAGCCTTTGCTACGGGAACCAGCGCGCCTTCAAAAAGATTCTGTGCGCCGGTCACAATCTGCACTGCCGCTTCCTCGCCAATGTCGATCTGACAGATCCAAAGGTGATCCGAGTCGGGGTGACGCTCCAAAGATAGCACCTTGCCCACAACCACATTTTCAATGTCCTCACCGAGGATCTCAAAGCCTTCCACCTTGGAGCCGGTGGCGGTCAATTTGTCGCAATATTCCTTGGGGGTGATGCCGTCGAGATCGACATAATCACGCGCCCATTCAAGTGATAAATTCATGGTTAGCTTCCTTTCGATTATCTGAAAATAGGATTTCTCTTGAGGTAGTTGATCTGCTTGGTCAAATTAGAACTGATCGAGAAATCTTACATCGTTTTCATAGAGATAGCGCATGTCGTCGATGCCGTATTTGATCATGGTGATGCGCTCAATGCCCATACCAAAGGCAAATCCGCTGTATTCATTCGGATCGATGTTACAGCCGATCAGCACATTCGGGTGAACCATTCCCGCGCCGAGAATTTCGATCCAGCCCTCGCCCTTGCAAAGCTTGCAGCCCTTGCCGCCGCAAACAAAGCAGGAAACGTCAACCTCTGCCGAAGGCTCGGTGAAGGGGAAATGATGGGGACGGAAGCGGATCTGCGTCTTTTCGCCGAACATCGTCTTTGCGAAGGTTTCAAGGGTGCCCTTAAGGTCGCCCATGGTGATGCCCTTGTCTACAACAAGGCCTTCCAGCTGATGGAACAGCGGAGAATGGGACGCATCCACCGCGTCGGAGCGATAGACTCTGCCGGGGGAAATGATGCGGATGGGGGGACGCTGTTTTTCCATGGTACGCACCTGAACGGGGGATGTCTGGGAGCGCAGCAGGATGTTTTCGGTAATATAGAAGGTATCCTGTGTGTCGCGTGCAGGATGATTTTCGGGGATGTTCAGCGCCTGGAAGTTGTAGTAGTCATACTCCACCTCGGGACCGTCCACAATGCTGAAGCCCATGCCAATGAAGATGTCTTCCATCTCCTTTTGTACCGATGCAAGCGGATGACGCTTGCCGATGGCGGGCTTGGTGCCGGGCATGGTCACGTCAAGGCGTTCCTCGCGGAGCTTTGCGATGAGCGCTTCCTTTTCGGCGATGGCAGCCTTTTCGGCGATGGCATTTTCAATGAAGGCGCGCACGTCATTGGCAAGCTGACCGATAACGGGACGCTCCTCGGCTGTCAGCTGACCCATGCCGCGCAAAACGCCGGTCAGCTCGCCCTTTTTTCCGAGGAAGCGGATACGGATCGCTTCAAGATCCGCCCCTGCTTCATCAAGCGCAGCAACTGCCGCCGCACGGATTTGTTCGAGTTTGTCTTTCATGTTGCAGTTCCTTTCGTAAAACGTATTATGATGAGGCATGCACGGCATGCAAAAAACCGCCACGTCCTCTGAAAATAAAGGACGAAGCGGCATAAATTCTATGCTTCTCCGCGGTACCACCTTACTTTATTGCACAAGCAAAACGCCCAAGCAATACACTCGGCGACTCTTTAACGCAAAGTCAGACGTCAGCGGCTACAGACCGTTGTGTTCACCGCTGCTGCTCCGAAGGGAAACGCCTCTCCGTCATGGCTCAACCGCTCTCAGCCGCAAAAATGCGTCGGTCGTCTCTGTATGCCCATTGTATACGGAAAGCAGGCTTCATCACTGCATTTCTGTAGAATATTATATCACAGTCCTGTGGAAAAAGCAAGAGCTGCGGCAAATTTTTTACTGAAAATATGCCCGTTTTTGCCCTGTTTGTGGCAAAAAACGTCCATTTTTTGCAATAATCGACATTTTCCGCAAGATTTTTCGTGCTTCGAGGAAATCCGAAGCCCAAAATTCGGGCAGGATGTCTCTTTCTTTTTCAAAAGGAATGTGGTATAATAGAATCACGCGATCCCTTCTAAATCATACAAAGCATTGGAGAAAAGCAAATGGACATGAATCCCCTTCAGCGTAACGCGTTGGAAAAGAAAATCGAAAATTTATTTCTACGGCTTTGCGTGCCCACTCACCTCAAGGGCTTTGCATATTTGAGAAGCGCCGTCTATCACGCGCTTTGCGAGGAATCCGGCATGCCAAGCATTCCGAGCAATCATCTGTGCGGCACCATCGCCGAAGAATACAGCACAACTCCTGCCGGTGTCGAGCGTAATGTTCGCACCGCACTGCGAAAGATCCCCCTCTTTAAGTGCGAGCAAATTCTTTCACGCAGTCCCCTTGTAAGCAAGGGTGTCACCTTTAAGGAATTTGTTCATCTTTGCGTAAAAGCACTGCGTACAGAATAGAAAGGATCCGCCTTCCCAGGCGGATCTTCTTATTCCGGTCGCTCTAACAAAATATCCGCGAAGCTTGCCCCCGACACCATTGCCAGATCGGCGGGCTTCGCTTCGATCTGCCAGCCGATGCGTCCTGCACTGACCAGCATCGTCTCCTGCTCCTGCGCCGAGGCGTCGAACACGGTGCGGTATCGCTTTTTCATGCCCACAGGCGAGCATCCGCCGCGCACATAGCCCGTCACCTTGTTGATGTCCGCCACGCGGATCATCTCCACAGATTTGACGCCCACAGCCTTCGCCGCCTTTTTCAGGTCCAGCTCACGATGCACCGGCACATCAAAAACGTAAAAGTTGCGGTCACTTCCCTGTGTCACCAGCGTTTTGAAGATACGCTCGGGGGGAATATGCAGCAGCGCAGAGATGGTCATGCCGTCCACCGCCTCCTCGCCATGCTCGTAGGTGTGGGGCGTATAGGGCAGCTTTTCCTTATCGAAAATACGGTATACATTTGTTTTGAATTCAGCCATTCCGATAACACCGTTCTTTCCCAAAAAAATCTGCGGCAATGCCGCTTTGTGCTTTATTATATCACAAAAATCCACGCCTTGCAACCGTTTTGCGGAAATCATCGGAAAATTCCGCAAAAATTCCGTAAAAATTCGCGCATTCCTCTTTACTTCCAAGCAAAAAAATGGTATACTATATGAAGAAACCGCTTTGGCGGGAAATCAAGTCTGAAAAGACTGTCTCTCAATAACGTTTTGCCCTCCCACCTATAAGCAGGAATCATATCGGTGTGCTTTCTGTAAGGGAGGCGATTCGCCTCCCGTTAATAACCGATAGAGATACCCTGCCTGCGGGAGGAGAGCCCCCTCCCCTACAAGGGCAGGTGTTCTGATGGAAACACAATTTCGAATTGGGACAATAATATATCAACCCCAAAAGGGGAGAAAGGCAGCCTTCGCCTCGGCGAAGGCAACGGTCATAAAAATGAGCTACAAGACAGAATTTATCGAATTTATGGTAAGAAGCGGCGTACTTCGCTTTGGTGAGTTCACCACCAAGAGCGGCAGACAGTCCCCCTACTTTGTCAACACCGGCAACTATAAAACCGGCGCACAGATGGCAAAGCTGGGCAAATATTACGCCGAGTGCCTGAAAAACAATGTGGGCGAGGATTTCGACGTCCTCTTTGGTCCCGCATACAAGGGCATTCCGCTTGCCACCGTCACCGCATGCTCCCTTTTCACCGAATACGGCATTGATAAGCCCTACTGCTTCAATCGCAAGGAAGCGAAGGATCACGGCGAGGGCGGCAATATGGTCGGTGCAAAGCTTTCCGACGGCGATCGCGTGGTTATCATCGAGGATGTTATCACCGCGGGCACCGCCGTTCGTGAGACTCTTCCCCAGCTGAAAGCAGCGGCTGATGTTAAGGTGGAGCATATGATCATCTCCGTTGACCGCATGGAGCGCGGTCAGTCCGGCACTACCGCCACCAAGGAGATCGGCGCAGAATTCGGCATCAAGGTACATCCCATCGTTACCGTCCGCGAGATCATTGACCACATGCACGGTCGCGAGCTTGACGGCGTTGTTCCGCTGAACGATGAAGTTCGCGCACGCATGGAAAAGTATCTTGAAACCTACTGCGAGCTGGCATAACACCCGACATTTCAAACGGATTTGCGGCAAGCGTTAAAATCCCGATAAAATACGGATCGCAATGAATATGACTTTTCGACAAGCCGCCCTCTCCGATGCGGCGGCACTCCTTGAAATATACCGCCCTTATGTGGAAGATACCTCGATCACGCTGGAATACGATGTGCCGTCCCTTGCCGAATTTGAAGATCGCATCCGCGAATTTACGGCAGAATTTCCCTATCTTGTGGCGGAGATTGACGGCAAGATCGTCGGCTATGCCTATGCACACCGTTACAAGGTGCGGTTCGGCTACCGCTTTTGTGCGGAGCTGTCGGTTTATATCCACAGAGAGCATCGCGGGAAGGGGCTGGGGCGCAGACTGTACGGCGCGCTCATTGAGCTTCTGACCGAGATGGGGTATCAAAATCTATACGGCGTCGTTACCGATCCCAATCCGCCCAGCTTTGCGCTGCACGAAGCATTCGGCTTTCGGGAGGCGGGCAGAGAGCATCTCGCCGGCTTCAAACAGGGTGAGTGGCGAGATGTGGTGCTGTTTGAGCGGCTCATCGGCACACATGAGCCGGTGGATGCGGCGAAGCACCGCATTTGTCCGAAGCAATTTGATGAGATCGACGCGACGGCAATTCTTGCAAAATACGCGAGATCGTAGAGAGAAGCTCTGACTCTCGCGCCATGAATACGAACAAAAAGCAGGCGAAATGTGAATCATTTCGTCTGCTTTCTTGTTTTATTTCTTCGATTGATCCTGTGTCTCCTGCTCTTGCTCCTGTTCTTCGCGTTTGCGCGCTTCTTTCATCATTTTCAGATTGTTTAACTCGGTCAAAAAGGAGTCCACATCCTCAAATTGGCGATAAACCGACACAAAACGGATATACGCTACCTCGTCCAGCTCACGAAGCCCCGCCATGATCCTTTCGCCGATTTCAGAGGTGGGAACCTCGCCGCGCACGTTGTTGCGGAAATACGACTCCAGCTTATCCACAAGATCTTTCATCTGACGCACCGAAACGGGGCGCTTCTGACACGCTTTTTTGACACCTGCCATAACCTTTTCGCGGTCGAATTCCTCGCGGGTGTTATCTCGTTTGCATACGATCAGCGGCGTGCGCTCGATCACCTCATAAGAGGTGAAACGGTGCTGACAGTTGGTGCACTCCCTGCGTCGGCGTATGCTACGCTCATCGTCAACATGACGGGTATCCAAAACTTTATCTTCACAGCATCCACAGACAGGACATCTCATATCGTTTTCAAGCCTTTCTACATGCTTCATGCGATGGTTCCGATTTCCCTTACATTATACCACATTACTAAAGGAAAGTAAAGCCTTTCATAAAAAGTTTTCATCTTGTTGACATTCACTGCATATATAATGAAACGGAAGCTTTTTATAGGGAGGAATCGCCATGAAGCCTTTGATCGGCATCACCGCCGCCAATGATGGGGCACATCAATTTTGCATAAATCGCGCATATTGCGATGCGATTTTGCGCGCAGGAGGCGTGCCAGTTTTGCTCCCGCCCTGCATAGACCCCGCGGAAGCCTTTCGTCTTGACGGCATCCTGCTGAGCGGCGGCGGCGACATAGATCCGCGGCTGTTCGGATTGTCGGATTTTGATCCGCAGACCGTGGATGTATCGTCGCCTGAGCGTGATGCCTTCGAACTGATGCTGGCAAGGCTGGCTTATCAACGGAATTTCCCAACATTTGGCATTTGTCGGGGCATTCAGGTGATGAATGCGGCGCTGGGCGGCACGCTGTTTTTGGATATCCCCCATCATCTTCAAGTCCACGCCCGAAAATATCCCTCGCATGTTGTCCGCATTCGCGAAAGCACAAGGCTGCGCGCTATCATGGGCGAAAAAACCGCCGCCGTAAACAGCATCCATCATCAGGCGGTGGATCGAATCGCAGGTGGGCTGCGCGTTTGTGCCGTATCGGATGATGGCATCGTCGAGGCATTGGAAGCCCCCGACAAACGCTTTTATTTAGGTGTGCAGTGGCATCCCGAGCATTTAGCGGGTGCGGGGGCGATCCTATCCGCCTTTGTGCAGGCTTCGAGCAAAAAATAGCAAGAAAAAACCTCGCCGATCGGCGAGGTTTTTGTGGTGGAAGCTACAGGGATCGAACCTGTGACCCTCTGCTTGTAAGGCAGATGCTCTCCCAGCTGAGCTAAGCTTCCAAAAAATGGAGCGGATTACGGGGCTCGAACCCGCCACCTCCACCTTGGCAAGGTGGCGCTCTACC
>JAZTWJ010000047.1:0-4481 GCA_045635785.1 Candidatus Flemingiibacterium sp. | reverse complement strand
TGACCGAGCAGGCGTTTTTATATGTATGGTTTTTATTAGGAGTTTTTCATGACGATCAGCTCGACCGTGTCTGCGACATGCTCACAGGCGTCCGCGCAGTGTTCCAGATAATCGTAGATCTTTCTCCATGCGATAATATCGAGAACATCCGTCAAATTTTCCTTCGCATTGTGATAGGCTTCCAGATAGATCATATCGCATTCTTCTTCGAGATCGCCGATTTGAATGACGGCTTTCAGCAGCTTTTCCGGCTTTTTGAAATTGTGAAGCTCGGAGAACATCATTTCAAGGGCTTGACAGCAAGCTTTGATCTTTTGGGCAAGGAGGATGCTTTCGGGAGTGATCTCCTTGGGGGAATCCAAGTAGAAACGCTGCAATACTTCCTCGATGCTGTCTGCTACCTCGTCAAGATTGTAGCTTAACTGCGCCAGATCCTCTCTTTCAAGAGGCGTGATGAAGGCTTTCGAAAGCGTTTCGCTCATTTCGTGCTTCTTGATATCAGCGGAATGCTCAAATTCATGCATGACCTTCAGTCTGTCCTTGATTTCATCCGGATGATAATTGGTGAGACAATCGACCAAATAATCTGCGGCATTTTCGCAGATCTTTGCAACCGACAAAAATAATTCAAAATAAAAAGCATCTGACTTCTTGGACATTTATATTCTCCTTAATCTATCATTTTTTTAGAATATTAACATGAACAGCTTTGTCATAAGGAAGCCGATCAGACCGCATCCGGGGAAGGTAAGTATCCATGTCATCGCCATATCCTTCACAACGGAAAGGTTGATCGCGGAGAGCCTTTTTACCGCGCCAACGCCCATAATGGACGTGGTTTTTACATGCGTTGTCGAAACCGGCAGAGAGAAGGTCGAGCAAATAAACAGCGACAGCGCCGCCGCAATATCCGCAGCAAAGCCTTGATATTTTTCGAGTTTGACCATGTCCATACCAACGGATTTGATGATCTTTTTTCCGCCGATTGCCGTGCCGGCACCCATCACAACGGACACGAGGAGCATCATCCAATCCGGAGGAACCACAGCCTCGGGAGTAACTCCATTCGCAAGGAAGGAGCAGAGAAGAATAACGCCCATGAATTTTTGACCGTCCTGCGCGCCGTGCATGAACGCCATTGCCGCGGCACCTGTGATCTGTGCGCCTTTGAAAAATGTTTGAGTTTTTCTTCGTTCAATGTTTTGGCAAAGAATCGTGACGATCTTGCAGATCAACCATCCAAAAATAAATCCAAAGGAAACGGAAACAACGATTCCGTAAATGACCTTTACCCATTCACTGCCGTTTACGCCGTCAAGGCTTCCGTGCAATGCAATCGCACTGCCTGTCAGTCCCGCGATCAGCGCGTGGCTCTCGCTTGTCGGAATTCCGAAAACCCATGCAAGTGTCGCCCATAAAACGATCGCGAACATGGCGGCGCTTAAGGCGATGATCGCTTCTTCGGAATTGGAGCCGAAATCGACCATCTTTGTAATGGTCTCCGCTACGGTTGCATTTACCTTGGTCATAACAAATACGCCGAGGAAGTTAAACACAGCAGCCATCATTACGGCGGCGCGTTCACTCATACATCGCGTGGAAACGCAGGTGGCTATGGCGTTCGGAGCATCTGTCCAACCGTTTACGAGAATAACGCCGAGCGTCAGCATCACCGCAATAAACATAAGAGGGTTGGAAATCATCTGTCCGACAAAAGCTTGTAGATCCATTTTTTATCTCTTTCTTCATTGAATTTTTCAAGAGTACGGCATTTTTCCTAAATACAGGGCGATCTATCCATTATTATATCATATTTCGGGGAAAAATGCAACAGCTATTTTGTTATTGCTACAAGCATCAAGCATTGATCATGCCGATCAGAGCGTTTGCCGCCTCTGCGGGATCATTTTCGACGTTCAATTTCACGTCGCAGATCTCCTCATTCCGATATTCGAAATCCAGCGAAAGTATGCGGCGCATTTTGTCCTCATCGGATATTTTTCGTCCGATGATGTCTAACAAAACATCGCTTCTGCTGCGATTGACAAACACAAGCATCGCGCGGCTTTTATAGATGTTCTTGATCGTCAGGGCACCGCAGATATCAATCGGTATAACGGCGCAGTGTCCCCGTTCTACAATAGGGTTGATCTCCTCGGAGGATGTGCCGAAGTAGTATTTGCTGTAAACGGTGGTTTCGATGAATTGTCCTTTGTCGCGCGCCGATAAAAACGCATCCTCCGTGATGAATTTGTACGCATCCGCGCTTTCGCCGTCGCGCATGGGACGGGTGGTGCTGGTCAAGGGTTTTTCGAATTTCTCGTGCTTTGTCAAAATGCGGGCGATTTCATTTTTCATGGAACCGGAAGGCCCCACAAGACAGATGACGCCGCCGGAAGAAAGATCCGGCGCTTTTTCTGTAAAGGAGCTTCTCACCATTTTGCATAAATGCAGAAAATCATCGTAGCTGTTCACGGACAGAAGCCCTGACATATCAACATTCCACGGTCTTCTAAGTAGAACGGGATATGCCGCCTTGGAGCTTGAAATATTGTGCGCGCCGTCATCTAAAAGAATATCCAGCGTCATCACATCCTTGCGTGTGCCGATGATGATATTTTCCGATGGAATTTCGGGGAAGTCCTCTATCAGACGTTTTGCCCGAACGGTCATACATTCCGCAGGAACCGCCGTGATGAAGAACACATCGGCGAGCTTTGAAAGCTCACGCACAAATTTTTTTGCGCCCGGAAGAATAGGCTGTGTGCGAACGAACTCAGGATCGCGATACAGCGCCATCCGCAAATCGGAATGTCTGCCGTAATGTCCCCAGCCCTTGATCTCATGGATGCGGATCGGTTCCTCGTCCGAATGCTTCGCATTGATGATCGACAAAGCGTAGGCGTTGCAATCGTATAGCGTGTCATCTACATCCAGACCGACACGCAGTCTGTATTTTCTCATGTTCCTTTCTCCTTTTGCAGTAGCTATATGATACCACAAATTTTGGTTTTTGTCAACTTTTTTGGTACCGCTTCTTGGCACGTCAGTCCCAAAAAGATATCATACGTTGGGTTGCATTTTTAGGATAGTATCATACTTTCAAACAATACTTAAATTTTGCCCTCGTGTCACATTATGGGCAAAAGAGTATTCCTTTTTGCTCAAAGAACAAGAAGTTAGCGAATCCACAGATTTTTCCATAGCGGCGGCATAGGCTTCAAGCTCTTTGCACAGCGGCTCTGCCATAGCGGTGAAGAAAATCTCGAAAACACTATCGAACGCTGTATCGTCTTCGATGATTTCCATGATTGTTCCGGCTACGTAGCTGCTCTCGCTTTTTTCGAGAAGTCTTATCAGATAGTCGTCTGAATAGCTGCGGAATGGATGTTTATGGCCGCGATCCTTTAACTTCTTCGCCCAAAACTCATTGAAATATTCTAGCACCATAGTATAGACCTTTGAGTGTTCAGCATCGGTTCTTGCGACATTGTACTTTGAATCAGCCGCCGACAAATCGCTGCGGTGGAATTGGTCTTTTAAGCCATCAACTGTGATGGGTGAGGTTTTATCAAGCAATGCGGATTCTTTTTTCGGCAGTTATTCTCCTTTGTGAAATCATAAATTCAGTATAATTTGTTTTACCACATCGAACGTATGTTTGTCAATGATAAGGGATATATCTTGGCATTTTTGCGGTTGCGATAAACGAACAGAGGGAGCGTGAGCCCCCTCTGCGTAATGGTGGTTAATCTTACTTTTCTATGTAGCGCATCAGCATAGCCGCGGCTTCACATCTCTTTGCGTTACCCTTCGGATCAAGGATGCCATCGCCCTTACCGGTGATGATACCGTTCATATTACACCAAGCCATTGCTTCGTATGCCCAATCGGATACGTCTGCAATGTCGGTATAGTCCATACGGTACATCCACATTCCCTTGAAGCCGCCACCCTTGTACTGCTCATAGCGGTACAGAATAGTTGCGAGCTGTTCACGAGTGATGTTGTCATTAGGACCAAATACAGTGTCACCGTAGCCGTTTACGATATCCTCGGATGCCGCCCAGCGGATCGCTTCGGTGTGCCATGCGTCAGCAGTCACATCCTCGAAGGACATTGCGTAGTTGACAACGGGTTTGCCCTCAAGTCTCCAGAGGATGGTAACAATCTGCGCGCGGGTGGTCGTGCCGTTCACATCGAACAGATTGTCGCCGACGCCGTTCATGAGACCGTTTTCGATCACATAGTCAATCGCTTCGTGGTACCATTGCGTCTGATCCACGTCGGTGAAGGAATCGCTGACACAATCCTTACCGCCGTCGCACACCTTTTCAATTTCCTTGTAGGATACTTCAATCGTAACCTTTCTGCTCGGCTGAACGAAGCTGTAAGTACCGTCTCCGTTGTCGATGACTTCAAGGACATTGCCGTTCTCATCAGTGACAATAACTTCGTCAAACTCATAGCCTGTATGGGGA
>JAZTWJ010000046.1:0-1896 GCA_045635785.1 Candidatus Flemingiibacterium sp. | reverse complement strand
GGCAAGCATGTCGCCATAAGGCGCAGACGCCAGCGTGGGCATCACGCTCGTCACACCGCCGCGCAGATACGCGCGTGCCATTTGGTTCATTTTATCGGCATCGGCAGAAATGAAATCCCCGCCTGCAATACCGTGCGTATGCGTATCCACAAGTCCGGGCGCAAGATAGCATCCGCCGCCGTCCACAACGCTGTCCGCCAAGGGCAATGCGTCGCCCTTACCGTACACGCCCCGGATAATGCCGTCGCTCTCATACAAAGCACCCGGCAAAAAGCGCATACTGCCGCTGTGATATACGTTTACATTCTCAATCAACAAGCTCACAGCCAATTACCTCCTTGTGTGTACACATTTGTCCATTATCATTATAGCAGAGTTTTTTGCCTTTTACAAGAGGATTTGCACATTTTTCCCCGAAAAGTTATTTTTGTTCAAAACGCCAAAGCCTCGTCCGACGAGCATAGCGCAAGGCTGCACGCCGTTGCTCCTTTGGGCGGTTTGACCAACAAGTCTGCCGCCCGATATGACATATGTGATTTTTTGATTGTTATTTTTTTGACATTTCGTTGTTAAATTTTTAACCGACGCATTTGTTTTTATATAATTAAATGTAGGAATTATGTGATTTTTTCAGGAATATTTTGTCAAAAAATTATCAGTTGTCATTTTGACCAAAAACAGTCCGATAATTTTATGAAAAATTCGGATATAAAAGTTTTTGCATATATATTGCAATTCCGTGCTATCTTTGATATAATATATCATGAATAAGATTTAAAAATCCGAGGAGGAATTTCTATGAAGATTCTGGTCGTTAATGCCGGAAGCTCGTCCCTGAAATATCAGCTCTTTGATATGGACGAGAATCTGGTACTCGCCAAAGGTCTTTGCGAAAAGATCGGTCTGAGCGGCGCGATCACGCACAAGCGTCCCGGCAAGCCCACGTATGAGGCGGAATACGCTATGCCCACTCATAACGAGGCAATTGCTCTGGTGCTGCAGCTGCTGACCGATGCCGAATGGGGCGTTATCGCAGACATCAGCGAGATCACCGCAGTCGGTCACCGTTTCGCACACGGCGGCAAAATCAAGCAGTCCTGCATTCTGGGCGACGAGGAGATGAACTACATTGAGTCCATCATCCCGATCAACCCCTTGCACGGACCTCCCGCAATCAAGGGTGTAAACGCATGCAAGGCGCTGATGCCCGGCGTTCCCATGGTCGGCGTATTCGACACGTCCTTCTACAGCACGGTTGAGGAAAAGGCGTATATCTACGCACTGCCCTACGAGTGGTATGAGAAGTACGGTGTTCGTCGCTACGGCTTCCACGGCACCTCCCACCGTTACGTTGCAGCAGAGGCAGCAAAGTTCGTGGGCAAGCCGATCGAGGAGCTCAAGATCGTAACCTGTCACATCGGCTCCGGCTCTTCCATCTCCGCCGTCAAGTACGGTAAGGCAGTGGACACCTCCATGGGCTTCACTCCCCAGGAAGGTCTGCCTATGGGCACTCGCTGCGGCACCATCGACCCCTCGATCATCGAATATATTTGCACCAACTCCGGTATGAGCGTCAAGGAAGTCAACGACGCGCTCAACAAGAAGTCCGGTCTGCTCGGTATCTCCGGTGTCTCCAACGACGCTCGTTACGTCTGGGATGCCGCAGAAGAGGGCAACCACCGCGCACAACTTGCACTTGACGTGCTGGCTCACAGCGCAAAGAAGATCATCGGCTCTTACGCAGCTGTCATGAATGGCGTTGACGTCATCGTCTTCACCGCAGGCATGGGCGAGAACGATTCCCGCATCAGAGAGCGCATCGCAACCGACATGGAGTACCTTGGCGTTGAGTTCGATATCGATGCAAACAAGAACTTCACCCGCGGCGTTCCCTGC
>JAZTWJ010000045.1:0-19062 GCA_045635785.1 Candidatus Flemingiibacterium sp. | reverse complement strand
CTGTTGTAGAGCTTATGAAGACTGTTGACGAGTACATTCCTACTCCTCCCCGTGATGACGCTATGCCCTTCCTTATGCCTGTTGAGGACGTATTCTCCATCTCCGGTCGTGGTACTGTTGCTACCGGTAGAGTTGAGCGCGGCGTAATCAAGCTCAATGAGGAAGTTGAGATCATCGGTCTTACCGAAGAGAGAAGAAAAACTGTCGTTACCGGTATCGAGATGTTCCATAAGCTTATGGACTCCGCTGAGGCTGGTGACAACATCGGTGCCCTTCTCCGTGGTGTTCAGAAGAACGAGATCGAGCGCGGTCAGGTTCTCTGCAAGCCCGGCTCTGTTAACCCCCACACCAAGTTCACCGCTCAGGTTTACGTTCTGACCGAAAAAGAAGGCGGCCGTCAAAAGCCTTTCTTCTCCGGCTACCGTCCTCAGTTCTACTTCAGAACTACTGACGTTACCGGCATCATCAACCTCCCCGAGGGTGTTGAAATGTGCAGACCTGGCGATAACGTTGATATGAAGGTTGAGCTCATCACTCCTATCGCAATCGAAAAGGGTCTCCGTCTCGCTATCCGTGAGGGCGGCAGAACCGTTGGTTCCGGCGTCGTTGCTGAAATCGAAGAATAATTTTCACTTTATCATCATATGGGGAATGGAATCCATTCCCCATATGGTTTATTTATCTTCAGGGAGAGGTGCAATTCCTTACCGGTGGTACAGTCCACGAACGCCGAGCATTTCCATGGCGCCGAGCAGGTGAGATTCCTGCACCGACGGTATAGTCCGGATGAAAGAAGATAGCCAAATCCGCTTTGCTTTTCTTCGTAAAGCGGTCTTTGGTTGAAGTCCCGAAGATTTTCGGGATTTTTTGTTATCTTCTCCTTGTTTGAATCTTATTTTAAGGAGAACATATATGAATACCAAGCTTTTTTCTCTACACAACATGACGAAGATCGCTATCTTAACTGCCATTTCTGCCATCGTTATGCTGTTTGAATTTCCGCTACCCTTTGCACCTGCTTTTTACGAATTGGATCTGTCCGAAGCCGTCATTCTGATGGGCGGATTCGCCATGGGTCCCCTTGCCGCTTTGATCATTGAGATTCTCAAAAATCTTTTGAATCTCCTACTTAACGGAACCATCACTGCGGGCATAGGCGAGCTTGCAAATTGCGTGATGGGATGCGCCCTTGTGGTGCCCGCATCACTCATCTATAAATATCGAAAATCCCTCAAAGGCGCTATTTTGGGGTTAGTTATCGGCATTCTATCGCTGGTTATCATCGGATGCGTTGTCAATTATTTTATCATGATTCCCGCTTATGTAGCTTTGGCACATTTTCCGATGGATGCCATCATTTCCATGGGCAGTGAGGCAAACGGCATGGTAAATAATCTCGAAACACTTGTTGTTTTTGCCGTTGCTCCCTTCAATTTGGTGAAAGGTGTTGCTTGTTCCATCATTAATCTGCTCCTCTACAAACGCCTTTCGAAAATACTACATATATAAGTTTATGAGGTAAAATTGTGAGCACTTTTGTCAAATATCTGATCGTCTTTCTCATTTCGATGGTGCCGCTGATTGAGCTGCGCGGCGCTGTGCCGATCGGTACCGGTATGGAGCTGCCGTGGCATCTGACGCTTATTGTCTCCATTATCGGCAACTGTATCCCGATCCCTTTCATTCTGTTATTTGTGAAAGCTGTTCTCAAATGGATGCGCGGATGCAAAATAAAGCTATTCAACAAGGTTTCTAACTGGTTGTTCGCGAAGGCAGAAAAAAATCGTCCGAAGATTGAAAAATATGCAACTTGGGGGCTATTTCTTTTCGTTGCGATCCCATTACCGGGAACCGGAGCTTGGACGGGTGCGCTTGTCGCTTCGGTATTCGATATGAAAAAGCTACCCGCGTCAATCTCCATCTTTGCGGGTGTCATTGCCGCGGGACTGATTATGACCTTCGGCTCCCAGCTTGTAGTTTTTTTCGCAAATTTGCTCTAAACTATTGACAATTCTATCTCATTATGCTATAATAAATCATCAGTAAAATATTCTTATCAAGAGCGGCGGAGGGACTGGCCCTATGAAGCCCGGCAACCTGCATTTTGTAAGGTGCCAAATCCTGAGAGATGAGTATCATATCAACCCTCGGGATTTATCCGAGGGTTTTCTTTTCCGCAAAAAGGAGGAAAATATGGCAAAAATTCTTTTCACATCCGAGTCCGTTACCGAAGGACATCCCGATAAAATCTGTGACCAGATTTCTGATGCGGTGCTGGACGCACTGCTTGAACAGGATCCCATGTCCCGCGTAGCCTGCGAGACAACCACAACCACTGGTATCGTGATGGTTATGGGTGAAATTACAACCAAGGCGACCATTGATATTCAAAAGATCGTTCGTGAAACCGTGCGCGAGATCGGCTATGACGATGATTCAAAGGGCTTCAACTGCGACACTTGCGCAGTCATCAATCAGCTGCACGGTCAGTCCCCCGACATCGCGCTGGGTGTTGACAAATCCCTCGAAGCGAAAGACGGCGAGATCACCGATGCTTTTGACACAGGTGCAGGCGACCAAGGTCTGATGTTCGGCTACGCATGCGATGAAACGCCCGAGCTGATGCCTCTGCCCATTTCTCTCGCACACAAGCTGGCACTTCGCCTCACCGAAATGCGTAAGAACGGCACACTTCCCTATCTGCGTGCAGACGGAAAGTCTCAGGTAACCGTTGAATACGAGAACGGCAAGCCCACTCGCGTGGATACCGTCGTTATTTCCAGTCAGCACAGTGCGGATGTTTCCCTCGAAACCATCCGTGCGGACATCATTGCCAACGTGATCAAGCCCATCATTCCCGCAGATCTGCTTGACGATCAGACCAAGATTTTCGTCAATCCCACCGGACGCTTCGTCGTTGGTGGACCTCACGGCGACTCCGGTTTGACCGGAAGAAAGATCATCGTTGATACCTACGGCGGATACAGCCGTCACGGCGGCGGCGCTTTCTCCGGTAAGGATCCGACAAAGGTTGACCGTTCCGCTTCCTATGCGGCTCGATACATAGCAAAGAACGTGGTTGCCGCAGGTCTCGCATCCAAGTGCGAGGTGCAGATCGCCTATGCAATTGGCGTTGCAAAGCCCGTATCCGTATTGATCGAAACCTTCGGCACCGCAAAGGTTGACGAGGAAAAGATCTCCGCAAAGGTTGCAGAGCTGGTGGATCTCCGCCCTGCAGCGATCATCGACCGCTTCAAGCTCCGCCGTCCGATCTATCGCAAGCTCGCCGCTTACGGACACATGGGACGCGAGGATCTGAACGCTCCGTGGGAGAATCTTGATCTTGTGGATGCGCTTAAGTCCGTGAAATAAATACCAAGCCCGCAAAACGATATGTTTTGCGGGTTACTTTTTTTATGTATCCATCTTTGCAATTTCTTCCATGATTCCCGCAAAAATGATTGACGCAAGCGCATTTTGATAAGTGTCGGTGGATAATTTCGCACATTCCGCAGGATTGGAAAGGAATCCGCATTCCACAAGAATTGAAGGATGCGCCGCATGTTCAAGAATATAGATAGACGACGTGGTTCTCTTGATTTCCCGATGATTTTCCGGATTCAGAAAGGTTCTCGCATATGTCTGCACAGAAGCGGCGAATTGTCGGCTGACTTCATCCGCCGCATGCCAGACCTGCAGACCGCTGACTTTTGCGCTCTCAAATTTATTCATATGTATGCTGACAAACAGAGCCTCTCTCTCAATCGACGCCTGTTCCACAATGGCAAGTCGATTTTTGAGATCATGCATTTTTCGGTGCGAGGTTACGGAATCGTCGACCAACATCATATCCTCCCGCCTTGTCATGATGCAATCCATCCCTGCAAGATGAAGCATGGCTTCAAGTTTTTTCGCTACGGATAGATTCAGATCCTTTTCCAAAATCCCCTCCGACGAGCTTGCTCCGCCGTCAATGCCGCCATGTCCCGCATCAACAACAATGATCGGATACAATTTGACAGGTTTCATCGTCTCTTTGATCGGAAGCGCGCCGCTAAATAGCCGTGCTGTCATATAAGCGGCTGCACAGCCAACTATCAGCAACAACGTCATCGCTAAAAAGCTAAGAATCGCTGATGATGTATTCTTACGACTTGACATATATCTTACCTCCTTCCGACACGATTCTTACTTATTATCCCTTTGAAGTGACGCATGCCGCCGCCATATAGCGCGTATAAGCTGAAAAAGAGTTATCAGCACGAAGCTGGTCACAAAAAACAATATGCTTTGCTGAAAAACGGGAATGCCGACCATCCATCCAATCAGTGCAGCAAGTGCTGCGGGAGCGCACCAAATGACCGTGCATCGTCCAAGAGCCGCCTCCGCAAAAATGGATGCGGGAATGATGGATAACCAAATAATTACGGTAACCAATTGAAGATTCATTTATATTTCCTCCCTTTTTTGCAAGGATGCTTTATTTTGATCGTGATTTGCAAATCCCTATTATAGTATGGCAAATCTTTAAGGATTTAGTACACCGCGCATGAAATTTTTCAAAAATGGAGAAAATACTTTTCATTCCGATTATTTTTTGTAAATTCAATAAAATTCCTCTTGCAATGACCGATATTTTTTGGTATAATGATAATAGATTAGAAGAATTTATTCTACCAAGCGATTTTTTGAGGTGCCGCCAATGAATCCTAATATCCCCCGTCCCATTCGCCGACCGAAAAAGTCTCGCGTCGATATAAAAGTGATCCCCATCCTGTTCGTTGTGGCAGCTGTCATTGTATTGATTGCGGCGGCTGTTCTCATTGCGCCCTCAATTATGAATGGTTCCGCAACCCCGACAGTAGCAGCGGCATTTCAGCCTGCCGAAGCAGATTTCAAGCTGCAACCTACGATCGGACTTCCTGATCCCAATACAGAGGTTCGTGGAATCTACATCGCCACGGTGCTTAACATAAATTTCCCATCAAAAGCCGGACTTTCCGCAGACATACTGAAAAGCGAACTGCGCGATATTGTGGAAACCTGCAAGATGGCGAATCTAAATGCCATTTATTTTCAGGTTCGGCCATCGGCGGACGCCCTTTATCGCTCGGAAATATTCCCCACATCCGCTTATCTGACTGTCAAGCAGGGCGATGCCTTGCCGGAAGGATTCGATCCGCTTGCGTACCTTCTTGAAATTGCCCATGATGCCAACATCGCAGTTCATGCTTGGATCAATCCCCTGCGCGTAACAGTTGGCTCCGCTTCCAAGCCGGAGCACGATGTCAAGGCATTGGCGGAAACGCACCCTGCGCGGCTCCATCCGGATTGGGTGGTTCCCTATGCGGACGGTAAACTGTACTTCAACTGCGGCATTCCCGAGGTCCGCCGGCTCATAGCCGATGGCGTGGCTGAGCTTGCATCAAATTACGCGATCGACGGTATTATTTTCGACGACTATTTTTACCCCTATCCGGTAAATGATGGGAAAACCAATATGCTTGCCACATTTGACGATGCGGAAGCGTTCAAGCAATACGGCGGCAACATGAAGCTTGCCGATTGGCGCAGACAAAACGTAAACCAGATGATCGAGGCATGCTACCAAGCCATCAAAGCGATAAATGGGCATGTACAGTTTGGCGTTGCGCCCTTTGGCATCTGGCAAAATGATGACGGAATGAACGGCGGAAGCGAGACTTCGGGATTGGAATCTTATGAATCCATCTATTGCGATCCCCTTGCGTGGGCAAAGGGCGGATATGTGGATTATCTTGCACCGCAGATTTATTGGAGATTCAGCACGCAAACCGCCCGTTTTGATGTTCTTACGCGGTGGTGGAATACCATGCTTGAGGGTACAGACACTGATCTGATCATCAGCCACGGCGTATATAACTACGATACATGGGAAGATCCCGAGAACGAACTGCGCAATCAGATCGTTTTTGCCCGTGCCGAACAGAGCTATGTCGGCTCCATTCTCTACGGCTATGCCGCGCTGAAGGCAAATTCCCACGGACTGTTTGATGAAACCAAGGCGGTTTTTGCCGATACGATCGTCTACACGGAAGTTCCATCAAACAGACAGAAGCTGAATATTTCCATCCCGTACAGCGGCAGTTATATTGACGGCGAGGGAACCTTTGTCATCGGCAGCTCCGATCCGACGGCTTCTCTCACCATTGACGGCAAGCCGATCGGGCGCACCAAAAGCGGCTATTTTTCAGCCTATCTCCCCCTAAAAAAGGGAAAGAATACCTTCACCTTTGAACACAAGGGAGAGAAACTGGAATACGTCATTCACCGCGGTACCGCGCCTGTAACACAAGGAAAGATCACCTATCCCACCTTGTCCTCTCCGGAAATCGCTGATTTTTCGCCAAAGGGTAAGTGGATGGGCTCCTCCACGCTGACGGTGAGCGTCACCGCCCCCAAGGGAGCATCCGTGACAGCAAAGCTGAACGGCACAACGATCAATCTCAAGCCCACCATCTATTCACCAACGACAGATGCGTATATGAAGGAAGTCTACACCGGAGTCTTCTCTCTGCGCGCAAAGGACGGTGTCGTAGAAAGCTTTGGCAAGATTCAATTCACCTCGCGCTTCAACGGTAAGACTTACACCGCGGAATCAGATGAGATCCTCGTGGTCGGAAAAGGCGCTTCCCTACCGATTGAGATCACAGCGGACGATACGGAGATGAAAATCCAGCCCGATAGCTGGTATTACGACGATTATACGCCGCAATCCGCAGGTATGCGTGACAATGCCATTTCGCTGTCAGGTGGGCTGTACAAGCTGCGAACAGGCGGATATGTTTCCGCTGACCGCGTGAAGGTTCTCGACGGCACTCCCATCGGCATCGGCACGGTGACTTCCGCCCGGATGCAAAGCGATGCGGAGGCAACCATCCTTCGATTTGAAGCAAGCGAGAATCTGCCCGTAAACTGCTATATCGAAAATGGCGAATTCTGCGTGACGCTCTATAATATGGATACGGGAAAGGCTCCTGCGTGCGATTTTACGGATAATCTTCTGTTCACAGCCGTTCGCGGTGAAAAATCTGCAAAGGCAAATGCTTATAAATATTGGTTCAAGCTTGTGGATATTGAAAATTTTTACGGCTTTGACCATTATTATGAAGATGGCGCGATCATCGTAAAATTAAAGAATCCTACTGTCCTTTCTGATTCGGATCAGCCGCTTGCGGGTAAAACGATTGTGCTGGATGCGGGACACGGTGGCAAAAATCCGGGTGCACTCGGTCCTCTCGGAAGTTTGGACAGCGCGATCAATGAATCGGATTTCAATCTGAAGATCGTTTTGGCTGCCGAACCCTATCTGAAGGCTCTGGGTGCCAATGTGGTGCAAATTCGCGATGCAGACTGCGAAATTGACGTGCCCATAGAACAACGCATGCAAACTTTGATCGATCTTCAGCCCGACGCAGTTGTATCCATCCATCAAAACTCCATGCCCTACACCACGGATGTGACCAAGGTACGCGGACTTGTGGGGCTGTATTGGGCAGATTCGGGATATATGCTGACGGATGTCATGGGTGAGGTCATGAGCAATGCGCTTGGCAAGCTTGACCGATCGCCCACAAGACAGCGTCTTGCCATGGTGCGAAATCCCAAGTTTCCTGCGACATTGGTGGAAACCTGCTTTATAACCTCGGTCGAAGAATACGAGGTGATGATGCAGCCCGATACTGTAGATAAAATCGCAAAATCCATCGCAGATGGTATCCTTGCATACTATGCAAAGCAGGGCAAATATTTGAAATAATTTAGTGTTACCTCTTGACAACCGAGCATTCATGTGGTATAATATTATAGTACGAAGAAACGTACGAGCCACTAGCTCAGTTGGCAGAGCATTTGACTTTTAATCAAAGGGTCTGGAGTTCGAATCTCCAGTGGCTCACCAAAAAATCCGAACGATTCCGCAGGTCGAAATCCGTTCGGATTTTTTATTTTCCAAGTTAAATCACACTTCCTAAAGGCATGCAAAAAGGCATCCGCTGCTAACGACGGATGCCTCTTTTTTACCAAGGTTTGACTGTTGCGGAAATATCGGACACGTTTTTAATGCCGTTTTCTTCCATATACTTCGCAATGCCATCAATGATTTCCAGCGGCAGCGTGGGATTCGGGAACATCGCTGTGCCAACGCCAATGACATCCGCGCCAGCAATCAGCATTTCGATGGCATCGTTTGCGCTGGCAACGCCGCCCATGCCAAGGATCGGAAGACTGACCGCGCCTCTGACCTGCCAGATCATACGTACTGCCACGGGGAATACGGCGGGGCCGGAAAGACCGCCCACATTGTTATGCAGGATCGGACGCTTCGTCTTGATGTCAATACGCATGCCAAGCAGTGTATTGATCAGCGCCAAAGCATTTGCACCGCCCGCTTCTGCCGCGCGCGCCATCTCGGTGATGTCGGTAACATTGGGCGACAGCTTAACGATCACGGGCTTTGTGGAATGTTTCTTCACCTCGTAGGTGATCTCGTGGATCGTTTTGGCGTTGGTGCCGAAGGCAACGCCGCCCTCCTTGACGTTAGGGCAAGAAATGTTCATCTCAATGAAGTCCACATCGGTTTCCGAAAGGATCTCCGCCATCCTGCAGTAATCGCTGATGGTAGAACCGCTGATGTTGGCAATAACCGTCGCGCCTTCCGCTTTCAAGCGCGGAAGATGCTCGGTGATAAACACATCCACACCGGGATTCTGGAGTCCGATGGAATTGAGAATACCCGAAGGTGTTTCGGCGATACGGGGGGGCGGATTGCCAAGACGGGGTGCAAGCGTCATTCCCTTCACCGCAATGGCACCAAGCTCCGAAGGCTTATAATAGGGCGCATACTCCTCACCGAAGCCGCAGGTTCCCGAAACGGTAACAATGGGATTTTTGAGCGTTACGCCAGCAAAATTAACAGAAAGATCGATATTGCTCATTTCCAAATAATCTCCTTCGAATCAAATACGGGGCCGTCTACGCAAACGCGCTTGTAGCTTTCGCCGACCACGCCGACGTTGTCAACAAACATGGTCTTGCAAATACAAGCAAGACACGCACCGACTCCGCAGCCCATGCGTTCTTCCATCGAAACCTCGCAGCGCACGCCTGCTTTCTCGCAGAGAGCTGACACCGCAGCCATCATGCCGCGCGGACCGCAGACATATACCGCATCAATGCCGCCCGCGGCAAGCTTTTCCTTGACGATCTCGGTAACAAAGCCTTTTCTACCGCTTGAACCGTCGTCGGTGATGACGTTTGTCTTGATGCCGCGATTTTCAAAAAGCTCCAACGAATTGATGAGTTCCTTTGTGCGGAAGCCAAACGCCGCTTCTGCTTTCGTTGCCGCCTTGCCCGCGCTGAGCAAGGGATAAATGCCGATGCCGCCGCCGACTAAAAGAACGGACTCGCCTTCCTTGACAGTGAAGCCGTTCCCGAGAGGGCCGAGCAGACTAATGTTGTCTCCAACCTTACGGGAAGCCATATAATCTGTGCCTTTACCGCGAACCTCATAGCAAAGACGGATATATTCTCCGTCGCATTCACAAATAGAGATGGGACGGCGAAGCATCGTTCCTTCGCCGCAATCCACATGTACGATCTGACCCGGTTTTGCATTTTGTGCAACCGCGGGGCATTCGATTAGCATATCATACAGAAGCGCCGATTCGATAATACGGCGATTTTCTTTGATTTTTCCGATGACTACCAATTTTATGTCCATGACTTGCCAAGCAAGTCTTCCTTTCTGCCCTTTTGGGGCTTGAATTGCGTAGCAAAACTTAGGCTGAAGACCTAGGCAGAGCCGCAAAAGCTGGTTTGAAAGATTTATCTTTCAAAATCTTCTCCCTTAAAGTACCGAGTTGATGTCATCACGCATAGCAATAACCGCATCGCGGGTGCACTGCTTGAAGTTGAGACCGTCGTCATTAGCCTTCTTGTACGCACACATGAGCGCACGGGAGCTGTTGACGATCGCACCAGACTTATTCTTATCAAAAGCACCAACAATATCATTTGCCGCACCGCCCTGCGCGCCATATCCGGGAATGAGGAAAAAGGTGTGAGGCATCGCCGCGCGAAGCTCGGTGAGCTGTCTCGGATAAGTGGCACCGACAACAGCACCGCAAGGGCTATAGCCCGACTCGCTGATATAGGGTGCGCCCCATTCCTCAACCTTCGCCGCAACATTGCGATACAGAGTGCTGTCGCCGATTTCAAGGTCTTGGAAATCGCCCGAGGATTTGTTGGATGTCTTTACAAGGATAAACATGGACTTGTCATAAGCCGCCGCGGTGTCGATAAAGGGCTTCACACCGTCGATACCGAGATAGGGATTAACGGTTACACAGTCTACGGGAGTTGCCTTTGACTTGCTTCCAAAGAGCTGTGTTTCGCCGATGAATGCATTCGCATAAGCCTCTGCGGTGGAGCCGATGTCATTGCGCTTGACGTCAAGGATCACGTACAGACCTGCCGCCTTTGCATATTCGATGGTCTTTTCAAGAGCGATCAAGCCCTCGATACCATACATTTCATAAAATGCGGATTGGGGCTTCACTGCGGGGATGAGATCTGCCGCCGCATCGATCAAGCCCTTGTTGAATTCAAGGATCGCTTCGCCTGCCGCCTTGAAGGTATCGCCGTAAGCGGCAACCGCTTTGTCGCAGATGTGCTTCGGAATATAATCAAGAACAGGGTCAAGACCCATTACGGTGGGATTGTTTTTTTCTTTGATGTTTGAAATTAAAGGCTCAAAAGACATGATAGAGTTCCTCTTTCTATGAAAATTTTAATTAACTTCAAAATTTTTGAACACCGCCGACATAGCAGGCTTCGACCTTCGCATTGAAGGTCATTCCAACAAAGGGTGTGTTCGTTGATTTGCCGCGCAGGCTCTCTCTTGTCACCGTATTTTCACAGCCAAGGCTTATCAGAGCAAAGTCCGCACATGCGCCTGTTTCTAAACTTCCGATGCTCTTTCTGTCAAGCCCCGTAATCTTGGCGGGATTGCTTGACATCAGCTCAAGCAGCTTCGCAAAGCTGATATGTCCCGGAACGACCAGCGCCGTATAGGAAGCGATAAAGGAGGTTTGCAGACCGATGATGCCATTGAGAGCCGTTGCCACATTGCCGCTCTTTTCTTCTGCAGAATGGGGCGCATGGTCGGTGGAGATGCAGTCCAGCGTTCCGTCGGCCAGTGCTTCGATGATGGCTTTAATATCCTCGGTGCGACGAAGGGGCGGATTCATCTTGGCATTTGCGCCGTAGAAGATCACATCCTCGTCGGTGAGCATGAAATAATGGGGGCAGGTTTCGGCAGTCACACGCACGCCACGCGCCTTTGCGCGGCGAATGCAGTCGACGCTTTCTTTGGTGGAAACATGGCAGATATGCAATCTGCATCCCGTCTCCTCCGCGACCATAATATCGCGCTCGATGGCAAGGGATTCGGAAAGATTGGAGATGCCGCCAAGCTTCAGCATACGGGCTACCTTGCCCTCGTTGATGGCACCGCCCTCAGCCAGCGACATGTCCTCGCAATGGGACATGATCAGAAGATCGTTTTCTGCCGCAATTTTCATCGCCTCGCGCAGAAGCTTTGCTGTCATGACAGGCTTGCCGTCATCCGAAAATGCCGCAGCACCCGCAGATGCAAGCGCGGGCAGATCACAGACCTCACCGCTTGCCAGATCCTTTGTGATGGCTGCCACGGGAAATACACGGCAATCTGCGTCCAGTGCCTTCTCTTTTATGTATTCTAAAATTGCAGTATTATCGCAAGCGGGCTTGGTGTTCGGCATGGTGAAAACGGAAGTCACGCCACCTGCCGCTGCACATCTTGCGCCGCTGACGATGTCCTCCTTATATTCATAGCCCGGCTCGCGAAAATGCACGTGCAGATCAATTAGCCCCGGAATGATAAATTTTCCGCCGCCGTCCACAACGGTATCGGCGTTGGCGTTTGCGCCATCGGGAGCCAAAATTGACGCAATGCGTCCGTCCTTCACACCAATAGCGCAAGGCTCAAAAACATCGGTGGGAAGCTTCATGCGCCGTACATCTTTTATTAACAGATCATAATGCATTGTTTTCATCCTTTCCATGGAGCTTCGCCGCGCGGAGTCGTTCGCCCTCATTTTCATAAGCATACACATAGCCTTCGCCGCGCACCGCACGGATGAGGCGAAGTCCCAGCGGCTCATCTAATTTTGAACGGAGAAAGCGCACATAAACATCCACCACGTTGGTGTCACGAGCATTTTCATCCTGCCAAAGATTCCGAAGAAGCTCATTACGGGAAATGACCTCTCCCGGACGCGCGTGCAGATACGCCAGCAGCGCATATTCGCGCGGCGTCAGGCGAATGGTTTGATCGCCGAAGAATACCGTTTGATCCTCGGGCGTTAAAATCAGTTTGTTTTCTTCAAAATCGCCGTCTTCATCGGATTCCATGACATTGGCAAGGAATTCCCGAAGCTCGGTCAAAGAAAAGGGACGCTCTAATATCAGCACCTTCACCTGCTCCGGAAGGGCGGCGGATAACAATCCGCAGTCGATGAATATCGCCGCGCGAAGTCTTCGCACAGGCGGCAATTCAGTGATGCCCTCCGCCGCGAGAATGCGATAATCGGCCGCACCTTCCGCCGATTCCAGCATTCCAAGCCGCGCAAGCTCAATGCGCAAAAGGCGCTCATACATCGGATCGCTGGCAAGCACCTTGAATTTCAGCTTGTCCATCAGTACACGAGCCGTTCCGATGCCACCTCGCGATCAAGGAACAGCCCTACCTCCTCTCCTTCATAACCTAGAGAATAAGCAAGTGCAAGTTTCATATATGCCGTTTCGTTTGTCAGTGAATAGATCGGCTGTGCGCCGTTTTGCAGAAGATCCACCGCCGTCTCATAGGAGCCGGCAAGGCTTCCGCGCTGTGATGCACGAAGCGGCGAAAGGAACAGATCTATGCCGTCCATTTTGCATCTTTTTTGTAAATATAAAAGCGAGCGACTCGAGTACGCTCCGACCGCTTTTCCACGCTCCACGCAGGCTGTTCCGGAATGGTAGCTGCCGTGCAGGACCGCCTTGATACGCTTTGGAAGCGCATACAGCGCATAGTCGATGCCCACATATGGCTCGATACGGAGAACGCAATCTTCAAGACGGGTGAGCTGTGAAAGCATGGATGCTTCCGCATCGATCTTGTAAGGCTTCGCCTTGTCGTAGGGTGTCAAGTCCTCCGAAAAGAAATCTGCGGTAAAGTTTGCACATTGCCGAAGATGCGCGCCATGATGAAGATACATCACCCCATCGGAATTACGGTATGGCACATAAACACCCGCACCAAAACCGTGCCCGATCAATTCTACCGCCGCCTTGAAGTTGGCATGACCGTTGGCATTTTTGTCGGATAAGGTGAGATCGCTGGAAACCAGCATCACAGGCTTGTCCGTCCAGCCCGCCAGCGCCAATGCAAGCAGGCTTGAAGTATAAGCGAGGGTATCTGTCCCATGTGTGATGATCACGCCGTCAGCAGCTTCTATGCGCGTTTTGAGACGCCTAAAAGTATCAAGCAGCGTATTGAGTCTGGCAAAGGTCATATTCTCGCTTAAAATATTCATCACGGGTGACACATCAAAATGCACATCCGCAAAGCCATCCTTTTTAAGATGATCTACGAGCAGTGGAACCGCTTGATTTGTATTGGCAGAAAGATGTCCGTCGGAATTTGCCATGGTGCAAATGGTGCCGCCGGTCATCATCAAGAGAATGTTCATGTGCTTCATCATTCCTTCACGAAATTGAAAGATTCCTTATATCACTTAAAGGCTCCCCTCTGCCGTTGATACTTCCGCTAAATGATCCAGCGCCGCCTTAATGGCTTTCATATCGGTGAGCATGTCTTCCTTTTTGCGCGGATCGCGCAAAAGAGCGGAGGGATGATATACCGCGCACATTTTCCAGCCGTTTCGCTCAAACCAAACGCCATGCTCCTTTGTGATCTTGAAATCGGGCTTAATGAGCCGCATGGCAGAGATCCGTCCAAGACAGACGATGATCTCCGGCGAAATGATCCGCACCTGTTCGCGTAGCCAACCAATGCAGGCATCCTCCTCCGCTGGAAAGGGATCGCGATTTTTCGGCGGGCGGCATTTGAGAATATTCGCTATGTAAATCTCCTCGCGCGGAATATCCACCGCCTCAAGGAAGCGGTCCAGCAGCTTTCCTGCCGCGCCAACAAAGGGAACGCCCGACAGATCCTCTTTTTCGCCGGGCGCTTCTCCGACAAACATCAATCTGGCATTTTGATTGCCCGTGCCGAATACAAGATTGGTACGAGTATCGCCAAGGGGACACTGATGACAGTCCCCACAAGCCTTCGCCAATTCATCGAGATTCATATCCACGTCTGTCCTTTTCGATTCTTTAAGATTATCTATATATATTATACCATACTTGAAAGGATTTTAACAGCATTTTTTTCGCAAAAACATAAACAATGTTCTTTTACATAATGAATCATGGTCGGATCGGTATAAATTTTGCCATAATCACCAATAATTCGATGCCTCTCGGTCGGACGGTTCCCCCGTAAATAGTCAATGCAGGCAATTTTCTCCTCTAAAATGAGGTAATACTTCCCTTCCTCCTGCCATGCGGAGGAGCAGCTCTGCCCCTCAAGCTCCAAAAGATGGGTGCAGGCTTTGAGCAGCATCCGCATGGAGCAAAAAGCAAACACCGTGCTGATGCTAATGTGTGCATTTCCGTCCATACACGACCGTTTTTCATCATGCGAGAGCCTGGTTATGTATAGCTCCGCGCCGCCATCCCGCGAAGGATACAGCTGGATGAAAACCTTATCATCTGCTGCATCAAAGCCGATGTTCCGCTTGATATCCGCAAATAAATCGCGAAATGTTTTGCGGGATAGGGTGCCCTCTCCTTCCAATTCACGCATGTTTAGCTTATAATGGGCGAGATCTGCGTCGGATAGCATGAGCTTTAATTTATCTTGAGAGATCTTGATGTGATCCATTGTTCGTTCCTTTCTTGCAGTTCATCTTATTATATTATAAGCGAAAAGCGGCAAAAAGGAAACCCCTAAATTTTTTCCAAGCGGAAAAAAGGGGGCCTCGTCCCCCATCAAACGATGGCGATCGTAATGTGAAATAAGAAGCACCGTTCGGACGAAATTGCCCGAACGGTGCCTGCAATGTTTTAATAGGTTATCTTCCGTCAGGGATTCACCAAAATCTTTCCGAGGGCGGAATTTTTGTCGAGAATGATCACTTTTTCCTCGCCCTGAAGCGAAGCCTTGAGTGCATCCAGCGCGCGGATGAATTCGTAGAATTCCTTCTTATCGTCGCTGTTGTAAGCTTCTGCCAACAGACGCATGTACTCCTGCTCGCCTTCTGCTTCTAAACGCGCCGCCTCAGCTTTCGCATTGGAAACGATAATGTTCACCTGCTTATCCACCTCGTTGCGAATGATGGATGCTTCGTAGTTGCCATCCGCAATATATTTCTCTGCCATCTGATTACGGTCGGAGATCATGCGCGCATAAACAGCATCCTCGTTGCTCTGCGCCAGATCAAAGCGCTTGATACGCACGTCAAGCACGTTAATGCCATATGTAATGCAAAGATCTGCCACCTCGGTGGTAATGCCTGCATAGATATCGTTACGTCCGGATGCATCCTCAGTGTTGATGATGTCATCCTGCTTCAGGCGTCCCATCAGATTCTTCAGCGAGTTGTATGTCACCGCATTCAGACGCGCTTCCGCCTCACCGATTGTACCAAGCGTACGGTAGAAGGTACGCGCATCTTCGATCTCCCAGATGATGTAGCTGTCAACGGTCATGTTCTTTTTGTCCGAGGTCAGCACTTCAGAGGGAGGAATATCGTAAATCAGTGTGGTTTTGGGGAATGGGCGAGTGCCGTCAATAAAGGGAATCTTAAAGTGCAATCCCGCGGTATCCACAACGGAAACGATCTCCGAGAATCGCATAACACACACGTATTCGTTTTCCGCCACTGTGAAAAACGAGTTGAAGCCCACAAACAGCAGCACGATCACAATGGCAATGGCGATAATAGTACCTTTTTTCATATATATTCCTCCTTATTTAGCGGACGATGCGAAATCGTCAAGGGGAAGAAGCTTTTCTGTGGTTCCGTCCGATGCGTCGATATAAAGCTTAACGCCCGGCAGAGCCTGCTCGATCATCTCATAATACATGCGAAGCTTGGTGATCTCGGGGTTTTTTGCATATTCGCCGTACATCGCTTCAAAGCGAGCGACCTGCTTAATTGCTTCGTTGATGCGGTTCTGCTTGAGATATTCCGCATTCTGCGTCAGCTGGTCAGCCTCCGCCTCTGCCTTGGGAAGCTCGGAGTTACTGTACGCCTTTGCCTGGTTGATGGCAGTTTCTGCGCCCTGCTTAGCGGTTTCGACAGACTTGAATGCCTCATTGACCGAATCTGTGGGAGGCTCGGAGTCCTGGATCTTAATATCGGTGAGCGTCAAGCCGATATCATAGGTTGCAAGAATATCGGTCACCAGCTCTTTCACGCGAATCTGGATGTCCGTTTTGCCATCGGTCAGAACCTGATCCACCGTTGCGGATCCAACCACCGCACGGATCTGCGACTGAATGAGATTGCGAAGAATTTCCTCGGGATTGCGGGAGCTGTAAAGATATTTCACCGGATCGGAGATCTTGTACTCAACGAAAAAATCCACATTGACGATGTTGTAGTCACCGGTGATCATCTTCGATTCGCGCTCGATGATGTCATAATCGCCTGTAACGCCGTTTGAGCGATAGCCAAGCTCGATCTTTTGATAGACGTTGACATCCACCGTATCCACGAGCTGAATGCCAAAGGGCGCCTTAAAATGAATGCCTGCATCCGTGATACCCGTTACCTTTCCAAAGGTGGTGACCACCGCTTGCTGCTTTTCATCGACGGTGTACCAACAGGTCGAAAGCACCGTAAACACTACAGCCGCAACGAGAATGATAATTGCCACGTTGCGAATTTTTTTGAAATTTGCGGGCGGCTTTTTATTGGGGTTTGTATAGTAAACCTTGCCGTCCTCTGTAAAATTGTTCATAAGCATCCTCCATAAATCGCCCATGCGCGCGGTCGTCGCATTACGGAACGCGGTCACGAGACTGTATATATATTATAACGCATACCTGTGAATAAGGTGTTACGGATTTATATGATTTTTGCAAATACTTACAAAAAGCTCCGCGGTTTCCCGCGGAGCCATAAAAATCTAATGCTTTTTTCTTAAAATTACGCATCCATGCCGGTGAAGCCATGCTCGCTCAAAAGCTTCGCTGCCGCGCCCTCTGCCTCGATACGCATAACAACATACGCCTCGTTATCGCTCTTTGCGATGAATGCGTACATGTATTCGATGGCGATGTCGTTGGACGCCAGAAGTCCCAGCACCTCGGCAAGTCCGCCGGGCTTATCGTGAATGCAGGCAGTGATGACAGAGGTGATGGAAACGGTCAAGCCCGCATCCTTCAGTACCTTTTCAACCTCCTCCGGATGGTCAACGATGATGCGCAGAATGCCGAAGTGGGTGGTATCCGCAACGGATAACGCGCGGATATTGATCTTATTGTCAGCGATGATCTTAGTGATCTCCGCCAATCTGCCGGGTTTGTTCTCGACAAAGATGGAAATCTGCTTAATAATCATTTCGATTTTCTCCTTTCACATCCTTCTTAAGACTATGCGGTATATGCTGCGCCAAGCTCAAATGCTTTCATATTCAGTTCGATGAACTTTACGGGAACCGACATGCGGATCGCTTCATGCAGCGTTTCCGTATCAAAACCGAGGGCATTTGCCATAAGACCAATCAAAGCCACATTCACAGCCTTTTCGCTTCCCGCCTCGCGTGCGATCGCAAGAGCATCTGCCGCAATGACCTTCGCGCCGGAAGCCTTCATCTTTTCCAAAAGATCGGTGGGATATTCAGCCGCACCCGTTACAACGGGCATTGGATTGATCTGCTGCGTATTGGTAATGATCACACCGTCCTTTTTCAGGAAGGGGAGCCATCTTGCCGCTTCCAGCAGTTCAAAGGACATGATAATGTCCGCTTCACCCTTACAGATCACGGGGGATGCCACCTTGTCTCCGTATTTAACATACGTTACAACCGAACCGCCGCGCTGGCTCATGCCATGCACTTCGGAAACCTTGACGTCATAGCCTTTAAGCAAAACAGCGTTTCCGAGGATACGGCTGGCAAGCAGAGAACCCTGTCCGACAACGCCGACAATCATGATATTTTTTGTTGCCATTTTATGATCTCCTTTTCTCGTTACGCTTATTGAATTGCACCGAATTTGCACATCTGCTCGCACAGATGGCATCCGTTGCAAAGGGTTTCGTCGATTTTTGCCTTCTTATCCGTGATCGAAATGCAGGGGCATCCGATCTTCATGCACTGCTTGCATCCGATGCACTTGTTTGCATCCACCTTCAGCGCCGCGTCGTGCTTCACATATTTAAGAAGCGCGCAGGGACGACGGCAGATAATGACAGACGGACATTTTGCAGCAAGTTCTTCCTTCAGAACCTTTTCGGTCTCAGCAAGGTTATTCGGATCAACGATGCGGATGTGTGCTTCATCCACGCCTGCGGCTTTACAAATATTTTCAAGCAGGATGCCATTGACGGGCTCGCCCTTGAGGGTGAAGCCGGTGCAGGGATTCTGCTGATGTCCCGTCATACCCGTGATGCTGTTGTCCACGATAACGACGGTGGATATACCCTTATTATATGTAATGTCGACAAGTCCCGTGATGCCCGAATGCATGAACGTCGAGTCGCCGATTACGGCTACGCTCTTGTCTGCCTCGCCGCGGACCTTGTTAAAGCCGTGGAGCGCCGAGATGGACGCGCCCATACAGAGCGTGGTATCCATAGCCGCGAGCGGTGCCGCCGCGCCGAGAGTGTAGCAGCCGATGTCGCCGCTTACGTAAAGTCCGAGCTT
>JAZTWJ010000044.1:0-11810 GCA_045635785.1 Candidatus Flemingiibacterium sp. | reverse complement strand
TGATAGGTCGAAGGTGTAAGTGCAGTAATGTACTCAGCTGATCGATACTAATAGACCGAGGGCTTGAACTTCAAGTTTGTTCTAACTTGAGTTTCGGTTCGTTTGAACCTCTTCTCTTTAATCGGTTTTCAATGAACATTTGCAAAGAAAAGAGAGCAGCCTCAGAAAAGATTTGCACCTTTAGCTCAGTTGGTAGAGCAACTGACTCTTAATCAGTGGGTCCCGGGTTCGAATCCCTGAAGGTGCACCAGAGCAGAGGAAACTCTGCAGCAGATACAATCTGCTAGTCAGTGACATTAACGTTGAGGGTCCACCCGTTCCCATTCCGAACACGGCAGTTAAGCTCAACCGTGCCGAAAATACTTGGCTGGAGACGGCCCGGGAAAATAGGTCGTCGCTGACACAGCATGACTGTATAGTCATGAATAAAACAAGTAGTTGGTGTTATTAACGTTGAGGGTCCACCCGTTCCCATTCCGAACACGGCAGTTAAGCTCAACCGTGCCGAAGATACTTGGCTGGAGACGGCCCGGGAAAATAGGTCAACGCCAACTTATTTGCTCTTTTTTTCCCTTTCTCTTAAATATTCCTCCTTAGCTCAGTCGGTAGAGCGCATGACTGTTAATCATGATGTCGCTGGTTCAAGCCCAGCAGGGGGAGCCAACAGAGGTTGGCACGCCAGCCGCGTGCCAACCTTTTTGTTTGGACCATTAGGTCAGTTGGGTAGAGCAACCGGCCCATAACCGGAGGGTCCAAGGTTCGAGTCCTTGATGGCCCACCATATCATAAAAAGACGGTCTGATCAGACCGTCTTTTCACTTTTTTGAACCTCTGCTTTGGCTTGACAAGCCAAATAAACTGTGATATACTGTTTATAGATTTTTGATTATCTTTCAAGATAGGAATGCATATGAATCACGAATTTTTACCGATCTGCCGCGCGGATATGGATGCCCGCGGATGGGATCGTCCCGATTTTATTTATGTAACCGGCGACGCCTATGTGGATCATCCCAGCTTTGGCGCTGCGATCATTTCCCGTGTGCTGGAGGCGGAAGGCTTTCGCGTGGCGATATTGTCCCAGCCCGATTACAAATCCTGTGAGGCTTTCCGCGAATACGGTCGTCCGCGCCTCGGATTTCTCGTAACTGCGGGAAATATCGATTCCATGGTTGCCCATTATACCGCGTCGAAAAAGCGGCGCTCCAATGATTATTATTCTCCCGGCGGAAAAATGGGCTTTCGTCCCGATCGCGCGGTGATTGTCTATTGTAACCGTATCCGCGAAGCATACGGCGACGTGCCGATTATCCTCGGTGGATTGGAGGCATCCCTCAGACGCCTCGCGCATTACGATTATTGGGATGATAAGGTGCGCCGCAGTGTGCTGGTGGATTCCCGTGCGGACATTTTAACCTACGGCATGGGCGAGAATATTATCCGCCGCATCGCAAAACTGCTTGACAAGGGCGTTCCCGTAAAAAAGATCCGCGATGTGCGCGGAACCGTATATATAGCGGCAAAAGGCGAGCCCGTCCATTTTGATGTTGCGGCTACATGGGACTACGATACATTAAAAACCGATAAACGCAAATATGCGGAGGCATTTGGCGTGCAGTACCGCAATACGGATTCCGTGTCCGGCAAGGCAATGGTGGAATACTACGACAACAAGCAGGTGGTGCAAAATCCTCCCATGCCGCCTCTTGAACGCGCGGAGTTGGATGCTGTTTATGCCCTTCCATACACAAGAAGGGTGCATCCCTGCTACGATGCCGCGGGCGGCGTTCCCGCCATTACCGAAGTGGAGATGTCCATTACCCATAACCGTGGCTGTTTCGGCGGATGCAACTTCTGCGCCCTGGCTTTTCATCAAGGACGCACGGTGCGTTCCCGTTCCATCGAATCGGTGGTGGAGGAAGCAAAACGCATCACCTCGTCACCGAATTTCAAGGGTTATATCCATGACATCGGCGGACCAACGGCAAATTTCCGCGCGCCTGCGTGCAAAAAACAGTTGGAATCCGGCGTTTGCGGAAATCGCAAATGCCTCGCGCCCACACCTTGCAAAAATCTTGAGGTGGATCACAGCGAGTACATTGAACTGCTTCGTCGGGTGGAAATCCTTCCGAAGGTTAAAAAGGTGTTCATTCGCTCGGGGATTCGCTTCGATTATGTGCTGGCGGATAAGGACGAGAGCTTTTTCAAAAAGCTGGTGCGCGATCACGTCAGCGGACAGCTCAAGGTCGCGCCCGAACATTGCTCGAGCAATGTACTCGCCTGCATGGGAAAGCCTGCCGTTGCTTCCTTTGAAGCCTTTCGCAAACGGTATTTCGAGCTGACCAAGAGCTTCGGGAAGGAACAGTATTTGGTTCCCTATCTGATGTCCAGCCACCCGGGAAGCCGGCTTTCCGATGCGGTGGAGCTGGCGCTGTATCTGAAAAAATGGGGCTATGCACCCGAGCAGGTGCAGGATTTCTATCCCACCCCCGGAACCGCATCCTCGGTCATGTATTATACGGGTATTGATCCGCTGACCATGAAGGCGGTGTACTGTGCCAAGGATTACGAAGAAAAGCAAATGCAGCGCGCGCTGCTGCAATTCAACCGACCGGCAAATGCGCCCGCGGTGCGAAAGGCGCTTCGCAAATGCGGACGTGAGGATCTGATCGGCTTTGGGAAGGAATGCCTTGTCAAACCGGAACGGGAGCATGCGCCGTCAAACAAGAAGGAAGGCAGAGAAAAGCCCTCGCGCGGCAAGCAGAAGCAGTCCCGCGACAGCAGAGCGAAGAAGTCTCCTCGCAAAGAAGAGCGCAAGCGATCGGGGCGCGGCTTAAGAGGCTGAAAATGCACCGCACGATGCAATTCCGTCACAGTTTCGCAACATTTTAATGTTTCTTCATAAATTACATTAATCTTACATTTACAAAAAATCTCTTGCTTTTTTTTCGCAAATGGTGTATCATAGTATCACAAAGTAATTACACCATCATAATGAAAGGATGAATCAAATGGCGATGCAGACCGCTGATATGGGATCGCAGGTATTGTCCGACAAAAGCACGACGATTACCTTCACCGTCCGCGATGAAAGAGAAGATGAGATGAAACGTATACTCAGCACCATTTATGAGGCGTTACGCGAAAAGGGCTATAATCCGATCAATCAGCTTGTCGGCTATATCCTTTCCGAGGATCCCACTTACATAACCAATTATAAAAACGCCCGCAGCTTGATCCGCAAAATCGATCGCGATGAACTGCTCAACACGCTTGTAAAGCATTATCTCGGTGTCTGATCATTTATGGACGTATATAATCTTCACACAAAAGAGAAGGAGGAGGGCGTCAGCTCTCCTCTCTCTGTAGCTTTAGGCAATTTTGACGGCGTGCATAAGGGGCATGTCAGTTTGATTGAAAAGACGGTGGCATATGCCAAGGAGCACGGCATTGCCTCCGCCGTTTGGACCTTCGCGGATGATGCGAATGCGCTCCCCAACAAGCCGACCGCGAACGCCATCACCACCACAGAGGAAAAGCTGGCGCTGTTTGCGGAGCTTGGTGTGGACTACGTCCTTTTGGAACGCTTCGAGTCGGTGCGGAATCTCTCACCCGAGGAATTTGTCGCGGAGCATCTCAAAAAGGCGTGCAGGGCTGTATGTGCCGTATGCGGCTTCAATTTTCGCTTTGGCGCAGGCGGGCTTGGAAACTGCGATACGCTGGCGGAGCTGATGGCTCCCGCCGATTGCATCGTACTGCCGCCGTTTTATATGCACGGAAAGCCCGTCAGCTCTACGGCGATTCGGCTTTTGATCGAAGCAGGCGAAATGGAGGCGGCGGCGCAGTATTTAGGGCGGCCGTTTTTTATTGATTTTCCCGTGGTGCACGGCAAACAGCTCGGGCGAACCATCGGCATTCCCACCATCAACCAGCATTTTCCGAAGGGGCACGTCATCCCAAAGCGGGGCATATATGCCTGCACCGTGGATATTGGCGGCGATATTTTCCTCGGTGTTGCCAATGTGGGCTCCCGTCCCACTGTGGCAGGAGATTCTGACGAAATCAACTGCGAAACGCATATCATTCATTACAACGGCTGGCTGTATGGCAAAAACATTAAGGTTTCCTTCAGAAAACGTCTGCGCGATGAAAAGAAATTCGAAAGTCTGGATGCGCTGAAGGTGCAGATCGCAAGCGACATTGAGGTGGCACTGGATTGGTTTGCCAAGCAATGATGATTTGAGGTGCTTATGAAAAAACGAATCATAGCGATGTTTTTGATGCTTATCATAGTGCTTGCTCCCATTTTTTCCGCAACGGAAGAAACCGCGGAGGAGAAGGGCTTTCTTGAGCCGCCTGTGCTTCAGAACGTAGGTGCCGCCTGCGTTTACAACATTGAAAACGATCGCTATATCTTTGAGCAGGAAGCAGATAAGGAGATCTATCCCGCATCCACCGTAAAGCTGATGACGGCGATCCTTGCCGTTGAGAGCTTGGGGGATCAAATGGACAGGCAGGTTACCGTCCCAAAAGAGGCGCTCGTCAATGTGAGTGGCAACAGCATCGGACTCAAACTCGACGAGATCGTGACGGTGGAACAGCTTCTTTGGGCGTTGATCACGGGCTGTGCCAATGATGCGGCAAATGTTCTCGCCATTGAGGTCGCGGGAAGCATCGAGGACTTTGTGGCTTTAATGAACGAGAAGGCGAAGGAAATCGGTGCGGTAAATACCAACTATACAAATCCCACGGGGTTGCATCATCCGCTGATGGTCACCACGGCAAAGGACACTGCCATTGTCTCTGCCTATGCGCTGGGACTCTCTCCGATCGCGGATATGGCATCGGCGGAAAAATATGTGATGGAACCGACCAATAAAGTGGTCAAGCGCACCATTTACAACAAAAACTACTATTTTGCCACCAATAGAGAATATCTGTATATTTGGAGAGTTCCGCGCGGTCTGAATGCGGGATATACCAAAGAAGGCGGCTGGTGTATTTCGACATCCGCCTCGAGAGACGGTCTTACCTATATTGCGGTGGTCATGGGAGCTTCCGAGGACGACAAATACATCTACTCTTTTACAGAGGCGGCGGACCTGATCAAATGGGCGCTGGATGCCTACGACTATACCGGCGTGGTGACCACGTCGGATATCATTTGCGAGGTTCCCGTGCGGCTTGCGGGAAACGTGGATTACGTGGCGCTATTCCCCGCACAGGATGTGGAGCTGTTTCTTCCCACGGGAATTGACGTAAAAAAGGATATCGACTGGAATTGGACGCTGACGGAAAAGGTTCTTGTGGCACCTGTCAGCGAGCGTCAGACGGTGGGCGAACTGACACTAACATACAACGGTGTGAAATTGGGAACCTACGATCTGATCACGCGCAACAGCGTCAACCGAAACAATATGCTGTATGTGCTGGATCTGCTGCGAGAGGTTGTTATGAGCGACCTTTTCAGAACGGTTCTGATCGTGGCAGCCGTTTTGGCGGCAGGCTATGTGGCGGCGGTGATCTATCTGTACATCTATCGCACGCGCAGTCAGCGCACGCCGCGCGCATCCAAAAAATCCGCACCGCCATCACAACCAAGAAATTCGCATCGACGTTAAAAGGGGATCGTTTTACGGAACTTTTTGCAACCGTTTGCGTCAAATGAAGGGAATCAAGATTATACATAAAAACGGAGACCGCCTATGTACGATATTTCAGATCGGATCACATCGTCACCGATGACCTCGGATGGATTTTTTGTGTCGGTATTATTTCTTGTCGGCGCCATTGTGACGCTGTTTATCACCATGCGAAATCATTTGAGAAAGAAATAACCACAAACAGGAAAGCAGCCGCAATGCGATGCATTTGCGACTGCTTTTTGCTATTATTTCTTGCCGTTTGGCGCGGTGCGGATGCCAAATAAGCCGAGGATGCGGATGTTGCGGGAGCCGAGAACATAGGACAACCAGCCAGTGAAAAGCGCGGGAATGGTAATGATAAGGAACCACCACCATACATCAAGGATCGTGGGATTTTCATAGATGAGGTTTTCGAGGATCTTGATAAGGCCGAGATACATGCCCTCGATCAGTCGGGCGATGGCATTGCAGACAACGCTCATATTGCCTGCCCATTCTGCGCCGGTGGCGTTGCTGACGATGGCGCCGATTCCCATGAGAAGCGCCAACAAAAGATTTGGCAGATTGGCACCGAGGGCGATATAAAGCCCTCGCAGGGAAGATCTTTCAAGACGGCCGCCGTCAATGCGGATCTTATCCTTGGCGCCGATTTCCCAGCCCATGGAATAGAGTAGGAACAGATAGAACAGAATTGAAAAGATACTGCATGCTAAAAGCAGGGAGTCATTTTTTGCGGCAGCCAATGCGAGCATGGTGCCAAAGACCGTCATACCGATCTGCGTGACAAACATTCTGACCATGCTATATGAGTATTCCTTCAAAAAAGCAAGCATAAATACCATCCTGTAAACATAACGCGGCGTTTGCGTGTGATTTTTTATCGACAGGCTCCAAGTACCAAATACATGCGGCAGCCTTCTACTATATTGTAGCCGCAAGTCGCTTTGATTGCAAGAGATATTAGTAAAAATTTACACTTTATTCGCTAAAGCTTAACGCGATTCCCTAAGGGGGAATTGCTTGACAAATGTATGGGATTGCGGTATAATATTATTGTAAAAATTAAAATTTTCACAGTGCGAATTTTTGCCTTTGCGGCTATGAGCCGCAATTTGCTGGCGCAAACTGCCAAAAATTTCGAATCAAGGAGCGTGGCAAACGATGCTGATCGATCACAGCGAGCTTCCCGAATCGGTGCGGAGCTTTATCAGCTACAAACTGACGGTGCAAAACCGTTCCAAAAAAACCATGGACGAGTATGCGCTGGATCTGCGGACCTTTTTTCGTTGGCTGAGCGCAAAGCGGGGCGGATATGATCTGCGAAGCATGGACGACGACGATTTTGCCGCAATCGATATTACGGGAATTGATCTTGCATATATCAATTCGGTCACATCGGAAGAAATCTACGATTTCCTCTATTACGCATTGGAGCAGCGCGGCAACAAATGGTCGGCAAGGGCGCGCAAGCTGTCCGCGCTCAAAAGCTTTTACAAATATCTGAATGTCAGCACGCATCAGATCGAAAACAATCCCACCAAAAACATCGAAGGGCCGCAAAAAAAATCGGCTCTGCCGAAGTTTTTGTCGCTTGATGAAAGCGAGATGCTGTTAGAAGCGGTGCGGATGGATGAGACCTCGCGCACCAAAGAACGGGATAGCTGTATTCTGGTGCTGTTTCTCAACTGCGGCATGCGACTTTCCGAGCTGGTGGGCATCAATTTGAGGGACATTGACCGCGACATGGATTCTCTGCGCGTGATCGGCAAGGGCGCGAAGGAGCGGATGATCTATCTGAACGATGCTTGCCGCGATGCCATTCGATCCTATCTTCCCGTTCGTGCGGCGGACGAGGTGCAGATCAAGGATAAAAACGCATTGTTTTTGTCGAATCGCCATACCAGGATCAGCAACAAAACCGTGCAATGGGTGGTCTATAAATATCTGAAGGCGGCGGGGCTGGAGAGCAAGCACTTTTCTACGCACAAGCTGCGCCATACGGCGGCGACGCTCATGTATCGGTCGGGCAATGTGGACGTGCGCGTGCTGAAGGACATTCTTGGCCATGAGCAGCTCAATACGACACAGATCTACACCCATGTCAGCGATGAAAGCATGAAAAAGGCGATTGCTTCCAATCCCTTGGCGAGCTTCCGCGCGGGTGGAAGGAAACCGTCGGAGGACGACGAATAAGTAAGCGATGACCGCTTTGGAAACGACTTGAAAAAATATCGCAATTAAGGAAGCCTTCCCCCATGGAATGGCATGGAACAAGCAATGAATTTCTATCGCCGCAGACCTTTTGCATTGGCTGTTACTCTCGGGATCCCCGCCGCGGCGGCGGCAGCATATTTACGGGAATACGGAGATCTGATCCCCTTTATCGCAGTGCTGTTTGCTGTGACGGCGCTTGTTGTTCTGCGAAGATGGCATATCTATACGATCTGCGGCATGAAAATACCGGCTTTTGTCGTTCTTTTTGTTGTTACGGCGATGGCTATGCTGATCTCGTCGCTGTTGTATTTTGAAGTGTATGCGGCGCCCTATGATCAAAGCATGGAAGCGGAGATACGGGGAACGGTGGTGGAACGGGCATCGGAACAATCCTACTGCACCACCTACAAGGTGCGGCTCGAAACGGTCAACGGAGAGAAGCTCGACGCATGCGGACTCTTGTACACCGAGACGGATATGGGCATGGAAGCCGGTGCGCGATTTCGGGCGGATGTGGAGTTTATGCCGCTGGCGGAATTTTACGAGGACGGTGAAGATTCCGTTTCTCAATTGCTGGCAGACGGCATTGTTTTTACCTGCGAGAGCCGCGAAGCGATCGACATATTGGGGCATGCTGACACGCTTGAAGGAAAGATTGTAAGCCTGCGGTCCTTTTTGGAGGCAAAGCTCTCCCTGTATTTGGACTATGATGCCACGGCTTTGTCCAAGGCGTTGCTTCTTGGGGACAGAAGCGATTTGCAAAAGGTACGCAGAGATTTCGAATATGCAGGCATCAGCCATCTTCTGGCGATAAGCGGTCTTCATCTTTCCATTTTGTGCGGTGTCATCAAAAAGCTGCTTGATCGCTTTGGCGTGCTGGTGTATATACAACACGGCGTGATCATTGTATTCATTCTTTTTTACACGGCTCTGCTCGGATTCCCTGTGGCGGTGATGCGCTCCGCGATAATGCTGATTCTGTCGTTTGCCGCTCGATGGATTATGCGCAAGGAAGACAATGTGACCGCCCTTTTTACGGCGGGCTTCTTAATTCTGGTCGTGGATCCTGCGGCAATTTTGGACAGAGCATTTGCGCTTTCTTTTACCGCAACCCTCGGTGTTCTGTTATTTACCCTCGATTGGAAGCGATTCTGTGTAGATCATTACGGCGAAAGCAAGGAGAGTAGGCATCTCTATCAGCGCTTGTCCGCTCCCATTAGCTGTGTGGGCGCGCTGATGTTTGTTCTGCCGTTGCAATGGATGTATTTCGGCGAGGTGTCGCTGCTGTCCATCCCTGCTACGCTGCTTTTGACGCCATTTGTGGAAGCAATTTTGACTTTGCTTCTGTTTTATCTGCCCTGCAGCTTGCTCGGATTGCATTTCCTGTGCGGTAGATTGGGCTGGCTCATTCTTGTGCTCACAAAAACGGTAGAAATTTTAACGGGGTGGATGGCGGAGCTTTCGCCGCTGATTTCGCTGCGCTATTTCTTTGTTCCGGTGCTGATTGTGATGCTCGTGGGCGTTTTTCTCTACATGGCATCGCGAAAATTTTACTACTGGATAGATACGCTGATTCCCTTTGCTTTGGCGTGCATGATCTTTTCCGTAGGCGTGGGTATATGTCAGTTTGCCTTGGCGGATAATGCCGCACTGACCTTCGTATCGAATGGATCCGACGAGGTGCTCATCCTTCGCGCGGGCAACCAATACGTTGTGGTGGATGCAACCTCCGGCGCCAGAAGCGGCATGTACAAGACCGTAAGCGTGCTGCGCGAAAAAGGAGGAACCTCCATTGACACGCTGATTCTGACGCATATTCACAGACGGCATGTGAGCGGCATTCGAACCCTGCTTAGTCGTCGCGTGATACGATCCATCATCCTGCCGCAGCCTGTCAGCGAATATGAGGAAAATCTGCTGCTTGATTTGCAGGAAGCCGTTGAGCCTTATCATGTGACGCTGCGCACCTATTCCCGCGGGGAGGAAACAACCATAAGGTTCCCAAATGTGTCGGTGGAATTGCCTGCTTATCATCTGCTTGGTCGGTCCGTTCATCCGCTTGTCGCGGTGCGGTTCGAAACGGAAAAGAGGAAGCTTTCCTACTGCGGCGGCTCCGCATGGGAGAATGCCTACATATGGGATTTCGTCAGCGACACGGATCTGCTGCTTATCGGAGCGCATGGACCGCTGTATAAGACACCGCCCAACTCTCTCCCGTCCGCGACGGTGCATGTGGGCATGACACATCCGATGGCGACTTTGGGGGATGCTGCCGGATTTGCAGACATGCAGATTGTGAACAAAGATGTCCGACACTACGAGCTTCTACCGTAAATGCAAAAAATTAACAGTATCTTTATTGCATTATTTGCCAAAAGGATGTACAATGTATAGAAGTGGACATTTTTTTCGCAAAAATGCGAAAGAGAAAGTGAGAAGTATATGGGTTTGATCAAAAAACGCATAGCCGATGGGGTAAACTTCAATTACCTCGAAACGGATAAATTTAAGACGGGGTTTCTATCCGTCAATTTCATCGCGCCGCTCGATGCGAGTACCGCCGCAAAAAATGCGCTGATCCCCGCGATCTTGATGCGCGGCTCCGGGAAGTATCCCGACATGGCTGAAATCAACAAACGTCTTGATTATCTTTACGCCTCGGGGCTTTCCTCGCGCAACAGCAAGCGGGGTGAAATGCAGATATTTGGCATTTGTGCAAGCATGATCGACAGCGCCTATACCATGGGCGGCGAAGATCTGATCGGCGATGTGGTAGATGTGGTGGAGGATATCCTCTTTCATCCGATAACGGAAAACGGCGTTTTTGACGCGGCATATACGGAAAGTGAAAAAAACAATCTGATCGACGCCATTAACGCCAAGATCAACAACAAGGCGATCTGGGCGCGCACCCGTTGCATCGAGGAAATGTGCAAGAATGAGCGCTTCGGGCTTTCCGAAACGGGCACAGTCGAGGAGGTTGTTGCCTGTACGCCTGCCTCTGTTTTTGCACAGTATCGGTATGCGATCGAAACCTATCCCGTGGAGATTTTCTTTGTGGGAAAATGTGATGCGGACGCTTTGGCGGCAAAGCTCACGGCGATGTTTGAGGGCATCAAGCGTGATCCCGCACCCATTCCGAAAACGCAGATCATTCGCACAGCAGAAGAAATTCGCACCGTTACAGAGGACATGCCCGTCAATCAGGGAAAGCTGTCCATCGGCTTCCGCACGGGTGTGACGCTGAGCGAAAAGGAATATCCGGCGATGATGCTGTTCAACGAAATTTTCGGCGGCGGTGTGACCTCCAAGCTGTTCATGAATGTGCGCGAAAAGATGAGCCTTTGCTATTACTGCTCCAGCGCACCCGATGCAACCAAAGGGTTGATAATCGTTTCCAGCGGTATCGAAGTGAAAAATCGCGAAATCGCGGAAAAGGCGATTTTCGAGCAGCTTGAAATGATAAAACGGGGCGAATTTTCGGAGGAGGAGCAAAGGAGCGCACTTCTCAGCCTCATCAACGGTTACAGAGAACTTTCCGACAGTGCGAGAGAGCTTGAGACATGGTACCTCGGCAGATTGCTTGAGGGAATCGACAACGACCCCGATGCGGTGGTGGAAATGCTGAAGGCTGTCACTCGTGAGCAGATCCTCGCGGCGGCAAACAGCGTGACCGCCGATACGGTTTATTTTCTGAACGGAACGCTCGTGGGAGAGGGGGACGGCGAGGATGCGTGAGATCATCAAAAAACGCAACGAATTCTTAAAAGAAGAATACTATAAATTTACGCACAAAAGCGGTCTTGAGGTTTGCGTATTCCCCAAAAAGCTGTCCACCGCCTATGCGCTGTTTGCAACACGCTATGGCTCTATTGACAGCCGCTTTAAGCTGGCGGGCGACGCGGCATTCACCGAGGTCCCGGACGGTATCGCCCATTATCTGGAGCATAA
>JAZTWJ010000043.1:0-2157 GCA_045635785.1 Candidatus Flemingiibacterium sp. | reverse complement strand
CCACACAGCCGCCGCTGCAGGCATTCAGTTCTACAAAGTCGAGGTGTACAATATCGGAATTATCGATCTGATCCAGCACACGGATGCAGTTTTCGATGCCGTCGGCAGCGAGGTAACGCTCGTTGAGAATGGCACTGGATTCGCCGCCTGTGGAAGCCCATCCGATACCGATCATGCCGGATTCTGTCATTTCAAGCGGCTCATCTGCCCGCTTTTTCATCACATCGAGGAGTGCAAAATACACATCGCGTACCGAAACGGTTCCGTTTATGTAATTGCGCTCGCCTGCGAAGGAATTGCGTACATAGCTGACCTTGGCGGGACAGGGTGAGATGAAGATGATACCGATCTCATCGGGTGAAAGCTCGGGATGCTCCTTCATCGCCTTTTCTCTTGCCAAAGCCGCCGCAATATCCACCGGCGGCAAGATCGGCATGATATGATCGCAAAGATCGGGATAATTCATACTGATAATGCGCGAGATGGCGGGACAAGCAGAGCTGATGACCGGTTTTTTGACATCCTCGCGCTTGATGTAGAAGCGTGTATAGGCTGTGACCAGCTCTGCCGCGCAGGCTACTTCAAATACGTCATCAAAGCCGAGGTCAAGAAGTCCGCGGATGATATAACCGATATTGTCAAGATTGTCAAACTGTCCGTACAAGGACGGCGCGGGAAGCGCCACATTGTACTTGAAATTACCGAGGATCGACAGATCATCATGCGTAGCCTTTTTTGCCTTATAGGGGCATACACGGATACATTCGCCGCAGTCGATACACCTTGCCGAATGGATGATCGCGCGTCCCTCGCGGATGCGAATGGCTTCTGTCGGGCAACGCTTGAGGCACGTGGTGCAGCCCTTGCATTTGTCGATATCAAGTGAGACTGAATGCTTATAATCTGTTCTCATATTCACCTCGATACATTTGATGCGAAGATTTGATCAGAGTTTTACCTTCATCGTGATGGTCGTTCCCTCACCGACAACGGTGTCGATTTTCATTTCGTCTGTGTACTTTTTCATGTTCGGAAGACCCATTCCGGCACCAAAGCCGAGTCCGCGGATATGATCTCTCGCGGTGGAAAAGCCCTCCTTCATGGCAAGCTCCACATTGGGAATGCCGGGACCTTTATCTTGAAGGATGATGACGATCTCATCGTCATAGACCTCCACATCGGCAGTTCCGCCGTTTGCGTGGATGACCATGTTGATCTCACCTTCATACATCGCAATGGAGACTTTGCGTATGGCATCCGATGGATACCCGAGCTGTCGCAGCTTCTTTTTCACCATAACCGATGCGGCGCCCGCCGACGAAAAGTCGGAACCGTCCACATCAAAATGGAACTTCACTGCTTCAGACATCATTTTTCCTCCGTATCGGTGGAAAGTCCTGCCGACCAAAGGATTCCGCATGCCTCGTAAGCACGGTGCTTACTTGTCAAAACAGCAATGCCGCATTCCTTTGCAAGCTCGATCATTTCCTCCGAGGGCAATTTGCTTCTTACGAAAACAACACAGAGAATATCCATCATATTTGCAGTGCGGATAACCTGCGGATTGATAAGACCTGTGATCAGCAAACCCTGATCCTTGACATAAGCAAGCACATCGCTCATCATGTCGGAGCAGCAGGCACTCTGCACTTCACAGTCCAAATGCTCCTCTCCGCAAAGCAGCTCAGCACCGAGAAGCTCTCTAATTTCACTGATTTTCATTAGCGTTCTCCGTTAAAGACAGCGCACATGGCGCGAATTCGGCGAAATTACTGATATTTTTTAATAATTCCGGGGATATCGTCTACAACAAGTCTGCCGTAAACTTCGTCGTTGACGGTCAGAACAGGAGCAAGACCGCATGCACCGATGCAACGGGTAGCATCGAGAGAATACTTGCCGTCAGCAGATGTTTCGCCTGCGCTGATGCCGATGATCTCGGAGATTTTATTGATGAGATCGCCGGAACCCTTAACATAGCAAGCGGTGCCAAGGCAAACTGCGATGGAAACATCGCCCTTGGGATTGAGGGAGAACTGGGAATAGAAGGATGCGATGCCGTAAACCTCTTCTATGGGCATATCAAGACCCTTGGCGATCTGATCCATAACCTCGATGGGCAGATAACCGTAGATCTCCTGTGCCTTTTGAAGCACG
>JAZTWJ010000042.1:0-23209 GCA_045635785.1 Candidatus Flemingiibacterium sp. | reverse complement strand
GGAGGTAATAACCTTTTGGAACACGCCGCCGATGATAACACCGACTGCCATGTCAATTACGTTTCCTTTGAATGCAAAGGCTTTGAATTCATCCCAGAATTTCATAATACGAGTCCCGACTTTGCAAAAAGCAAAGTCATCCTTTCATGTAAATTATATGTTTTCATTATATCACAGTTTATTTTTGCTTTCAATCGGAAGATTGAACAAATCTGTCGCGGTGCTTTTGTTACTTCTGCTCAGCTTCGATGGCGCTCAGCATATCTACGCGCGTTTGATGACGTCCGCCCTCAAATTCGGTGTTAATGAAAAGATCCACAAGCTCCAATGCAAGACCTGCACCCACTACACGACCGCCCAGGCAAAGCACGTTAGCATCGTTGTGCAAACGGGTGTACTTCACAGAGAATACATCAATGGCACAAGCGGCACGGATTCCGTGATGCTTGTTTGCCGCCATAGACATGCCAATGCCCGTTCCGCAAACAAGAATGCCTCTGTAGCATTCACCGCGCTGAATGGCAGAGCAGAGCAGCTTGGCATAATCGGGGTAGTTGACGCTGGATGTTGTGTCACAGCCAAAGTCGCGGTAAGCAATGCCGTTTGCCTCAAGATGGGCAATGATCTCCTTTTTTAATTCGTATCCGCCATGATCACAGGCGATTGCAAGAATTTTTTCCATATCAGTTTAGTCCTTTCATTTTTTCTTCACGCTCACGCTCCGCTTGCGACGCACGAAGATATTTCGGTGCAAGCTCCTTATCGGAAAGCTGTGCGGCTTCCTCCGCTGCTAAAGCGACCGAAAGTGCATTCTGCGAAATAAGCAACGCGGGGGTATCGACAATGAAGAGCGATGTTTCGGCAAAATATTTGTGCGCAAGGTCGTAGGCATCACCGCAGAAACGGATAACATCCGCGCCGATTTCAACGAGGCGTTCATGCAGTTCGGTAATCGGGATGAGCATATCCTCGCAAATTCGTTTGCCGTCACGGAAAATTGCCGTGTAAACCTGCTGACGGCGCGCATCCATAACGGGCACGACATAACCGCCCATGCCATCAAGATTTTTCGCCAGCGCGGCAAGGGTGGAAACACCAACGCAGGGCTTATTTTTACCAAAAGCAAGCCCCTTTATCAGCGAAACGCCAATACGCACACCTGTGAAGGAACCGGGGCCCTCGGATACGGCGAAGCGGTCGACGTCATCCAACGATACAGCCGATTTTTGAAGCATGTTTTCAATCATGGGAAGTAGTGTTTCACTGTGGGTGAGAAGTCCGTTGATGGTATAAAGCGCCAGCATTCTGCCGTCGCGTACGAGAGCGCAGGAGGCGGTGTTGGCGGTGGAATCCAATGAAAGTGTCAGCATATCAACCTCTTTGAATTAACGATTATGAAGTTTCGCGGCAGTGTTTGAAGAAAAATCGTTTCCCGTTTTTCAGACTTTCTCAATGATAATATGGCGAGAGCCCTCGCCGCATTTTTCGATGGTTACACGAATATAGCTGTTCGGCAGAGCGAATGGGATGTTTTCACTCCATTCGGTGATCATCACGCCCCGTCCGAAATAATCGTAAAAGCCGATGGATTCCAGCGAATCCTCGTCCTCGATACGATACATATCGAAATGGAACAATGGAAGCTTGCCGCCATGATATTCGTTGACAATGGTATAAGTGGGACTGCAAACGGCGGCTTCCGGCGCGATCACCGAGGCGAATCCTCGGGTGAATGCGGTCTTTCCCGCGCCGAGGTCTCCGTACAGCGCAACAAACGCTTCCTTGTTTTCAAGTACATATTTCGCAAGCTCTGCGCCGACGAGCTCGGTCTCGTCGGCGCAGCTTGTCATTTTATCAAATAGTAGCATTAAAACAGACCGGTGATCTTACCGTCGTCTTCCACGTCAATGTTGTATGCGGCGGGTGTCTTGGGAAGTCCGGGCATGGTGAGGATGGTTCCCGTCAGGCAGACGATAAAGCCTGCGCCGGCAGAGAGCTTCACCTCGCGCACGGTCAGCGTGAAATCCTTAGGACGGCCGAGCTTTGCGGGATCGTCGGACAGGGAATACTGCGTCTTTGCCATGCAAACAGGCAACTTTTCATATTCGGGATCGAGAGCCAGAATTTCGGAAAGCTGCTTGTCGGCAGTACCTTCGTAAACCACATCCTTCGCACCGTAGATCTCTTTTGCGATGGTTGCGATCTTATCCTTGATGGAAAGTTCATCTGCGTAAAGCAGCTTGAACGCAGAGGGACGCTCACAAGCTGCGACCACCTTTTCAGCGAGATCCATGCCGCCCTCACCGCCGTTTGCAAATACGGTGGAAAGGGATACTTCAACGCCGCGCTCCTCGCAGGACTTGCGGACGAATTCGACTTCTGCTTCGGTATCGGTGTCGAAATTGTTGAGTGCAACAACGACCGGAACGCCGTACTTCTGCAGATTTTCGACGTGTGCCTCGAGGTTGACAATCCCCTTTGCCAGAGCCTCAAGATTCTCGGTCTTCAGCTCGGTCTTGGGAACACCGCCGTTGTATTTGAGCGCGCGGATGGTTGCCACAAGAACAATGGCAGATGGCGCCAGCCCGGCCTTGCGGCACTTGATGTCAAGGAATTTCTCCGCACCGAGATCGGCACCAAAGCCTGCTTCGGTGATGGTATAATCCGCCAGCTTCAGAGCAAGCTTGGTGGCGCGGATGGAGTTGCATCCGTGTGCAATATTCGCAAAAGGACCGCCATGTACCAGCGCAGGCGTATTTTCGAGCGTCTGAACCAGATTGGGCTTGATGGCATCTTTGAGAAGTGCGGTCATAGAGCCTTCTGCATGAAGATCGCGTGCATATACGGGCGAACCGTCATATTTATAAGCGACCAAAATGCTGCCAAGGCGATTTTTCAGATCGGAGATGGACTCTGCCAGGCAGAGAATTGCCATAACCTCGGTGGCAACGGTGATCTGGAAATGATCCTCGCGGACAACGCCCGAAAGCTTGCCGCCCATGCCGATTACACAGTTACGCAATGCGCGATCATTGGTATCGGTACAACGAAGGATCACAACACGACGGGGATCGATGCCGAGATCGTTGCCTTGCTGAAGATGATTATCGAGAATTGCGCAGAGAAGGTTATTTGCCGCGGTAATGGCATGGAAGTCGCCGGTAAAATGAAGGTTGATATCCTCCATGGGAACGACCTGTGCATAGCCGCCGCCAGCCGCGCCGCCCTTGACACCGAATACCGGTCCGAGGGAAGGCTCGCGGAGCGCGATAACCGCCTTTTTACCGATCTTCTGCATAGCCATGCCAAGACCAACAGTGGTTGTGGTTTTGCCTTCGCCCGCAGGTGTAGGATTGATTGCGGTAACGAGGATCAGCTTGCCGTTTGGCTTGTCCGCCATACGGTTGATGAAACCGTCTGTGATCTTTGCCTTGTAATTGCCGTAAAGCTCCAGCTCGTCGGGCTGAACGCCAAGATTTTCGGCAATTTTGGAGATGGGCAGCATTTGCGCTTCCTGTGCGATTTGGATGTCAGTTTTCATAGATTTCGTATTCCTTTCTGAACATACAAGTATTGTTTATATTATATCACAGGTTGCAGATTTTGTAAATACTTTTTCAAAAATATCATTGGAGAATGAAAAATGAAAAATTACCTGCAATCTTTTTTCATTAGGGTTATTTTTCATCAACGCTTGACCTTTTTTGAAATCTATGGTATAATAATTAAATCAAAGACTGAAGATAAGGAGCGTCGAATGGATAACTACAGTACCTATATTTTGGTGTCCCATCATGAGAATGCGACGCTTTCCGTACAGCGCGTGAGTGCAGAAGGCGCAAGACTCTGCGACGCCTTTCTTTATCACGGAAATTTCACCTATCTTCCGCTTCCCGGGAACAGCGGTGTTGCCATCGCCGCCATGCATGGAAAATCATCTCCTGCGATGACCGAGTGGATCATCCGCACCCTTGCCGGTGATATTGGTGCGCTGGTGTTAAATGAGGAGGGTGAGCCTGCGTTCCTCGATTCCGATGACAACGACATTTCTTTTTTGGAATCCATTCCCGCGCCCGAGGAAGAGGCAGGCCCCATTCGTCTGCAATTCACCATTCACTCGCCAAATCGCATCCGTATGCGGCGCGTTTTGGATGTGATCGGTGAGTTTGGATACGAGATCAACGAGGAGGCGGACGGCATTGCTGTCGCACTTTCCGCCAGCATTTACATGGATCTCTTTTTTAGTGACGGAGACAGAGAAATATCTGCAGAGGTGGATATCTCCTTTGGCGGAGCAAGGCTGTACCTTGATGCTTTACAGCTCGTTATGAAGGTCTCGCAAGCACTTGATGCAAAGATCTCAGCCACGCCCGATTCACGAATCACCTACGCAAGCGACCGCGATTTTGAAAAGCTTCGTCGCACCTTTTATGCACCGCTTAAGCAACAGCTTTCCTTTGCGGTGATGGACGACAGAGACGGCGTGCAAGCATTTTTCGGCTGGGGAACGGATAACATTGAACCGCTTGATATTCCCGGGACCATTGTCAGCCCCTTCGGCCGTATGAATATCGAACGCCTAAAAAATGAGATCCGTCTCTACGGATTTTCCTATGTGGCGGATCATTACATGCTCGCCTGCAATACACCAACCCGTGACACAGATTTTTATGTCCGCGACGGTCTTATCCGCACATGGAATCAATGGCTCGGTCGCAGTTTCTCAGACTACATCGGTGTGGAGCAATTTGAACTTGAAATGATCCTTCGTCCCTTTGAAACTGCGCTGGAATTGCGAAAGGGCGCGCCTTTTCCCGTGGATATTTATAAAAAGCTCTGTCAATGTGTGAAAAAAACGCCGCTTGATACATCTGCCTGCACGCCTTATCTGATGCATTATGAGCCGAGCTATCGGCTGGATGAGGTGTTCTACGGCTTCGGGCACTATTTAAGGCGGTTTCGATTGCCGGGCAGCTATCCATCGCTTGAGCTTTCCCACGGCTTTGACGGCGTGTTCATTGATGATTTCGGCGATAACAATCGGTTTTCTCTTGAATTTGCCATCAAATATTTTGATGAAGAAGCACCGCAAACCGAAAACTTCGGCTACAATTATGCCGAGGGAGAGATCGATACCTTTGATATTGGCGGAACCTCCTACGGACGATTCTGCGCGGGCGGTTTTGTTGACGGCCGCTGGCGCGCGGAAGCGGAGATCACCATCCGCGACGAGCGCTATCATTTCGCGCTCAGTGCATCGGATGCGGATTCTGTGGATATGCTTCGAGATGCTCTGTTTGCTTGCCGTTCCATCGAGGAATGGTACGATGATTACAGCGGGGATGAGTTTGACCCCCATGCTCCGGGCGGAACCTTCTGTCTGAACGGCGATCTGATTGATCCCGCCATGAACAATCCGTTTCCCGATGAGCGTTATGAGCATATTCTGTTCCCTCAAGAGGACCATCCGCCGTTTATCGATCTCGTTTTAGATGCTTACACACCCTTTCAACCGATTTTCCTTCGAGATACGGCGGACATTCTCTCTGTATCCAAGATCGGCGGCAATCCCTTTCTGCCCGACGGTGTCACGCCTCCTGCGGTTGTCACCAACGCAGAGACCGTCACCGAAAACATTGCGGGCAAACCCATGCAATTCATCGCGCAGATCAACTGTGCCGAAGTTCATGTTCCGCATTTTCCCAAGACGGGAATGATCTCCATATGGGCGCTGTTTGAAAACGATATTCCCGATGAATATGTCAGCGGCACACAGAATCGGTTCCGCGTACTCTATTTTCCAACGCTACCCGCATCGAATGATGCGTCGCCTGCACAAGATTCCGAAAACGCGCGCATGCAGGCAATGCTTTTTGGAGAGACGGTGGAATTCGGAGAGTCGGAAAACGGTCAAGATAGAGTCTCGCCCTTTCCGATGCCGGGAAGTCGCGTTGGCGGTACGCCGAGAATGTTTCCAACGATCGGCGTAGGACGCTACGATATGACACTCTTGCGACTTGATGATTTTGGCAGCGGTGAGCGTCCCTTTGGCATAAAAAATGGCTTCGCGCTGGAACTGCTTATTTCACGCAAAGCATTAGAGAAACAGGATTTCTCCGATGTGATGCTGATTTTCAAAAAGTGGTAATATATGAGCGATGACTGAATATAAATGAAAAGGAAAGCTTTCACATGGATGAAAGCCGTGGAATTGTGATGAAAATACTGTTCAAAAATGCACACATTATCATACCAAGTGGCGGCTCCATGCAGGGGCATGTGGCGGTGGAGAATGAAAAGATCTCGTATGTAGGCGAAGATTTGCCCGAGAGTAGCTTTGATCGCGTCATCAACTGCGAGAACAAGCTGTTAACGCCCGCTTTTTACAATACGCATTGCCATTCGGCGATGACGTTGCTTCGCGGCATCGGCGAAGATCTGCCGCTTGCCAGATGGCTGGAGGAGAAGATTTACCCCGCCGAGGATAAGCTCACGCCCGCTTCCACGCGCATAGGCTCGGAGCTTGCCATCGCCGAAATGATTCGCTGCGGTTGTGTCTCCTTTTCCGATATGTACTTTTTCTGCGAAGCAACCGCAGACGCGGCGCTGGCATGCGGTGTCAAGGCGAATATTGCCAGATGCCTTGTGTCCTTCTCTGACGATGCTTCTATCAAAACGGATCAGCGATTCGCCGAAGCGGTCAGTCTTTTCGAAAATTACAACGGCGCAGGCGACGGCAAAGTCAAAATTGACATGTCGGTCCACGCGGAATACACAAACTGCGAAAATTATTTGCGGGAAGTGGCGCAATACACCGCTGAACATGGACTTTCCATGCAGGTCCATGTATCGGAGACCGAATCGGAGCACAATGCTTGCATGGAGCGTCACGGCGGCAAAACGCCCGTCGAATTCCTCACCGATTGCGGCATTCTCGTGCCCGCAAAGGGAGCTACGGTTACCGCCGCACATTGCGTTTATGTGAGCGAGCATGACATCGAGCTTCTCGCACAAAACAATGTGAGCATTGCACACAATCCCGTCAGCAACTTAAAGTTAGCAAGCGGCATCGCCCCGCTTCACAAGCTGATGGCTGCGGGAATCAATGTATCGCTGGGTACCGACGGCGCGGCTTCCAATAACGCACTTTCCGTTCTGCGCGAGCTTCAGACCGCCGCGCTGATCCATAAGGGAGTGACAAAACGCGCAGACCTCATTCCCATGGCGGATATTTGCAGAATGGGATGGGAAAACGGCGCGCGCGCGCAGGGAAGAAGGGATTGCGGACGCATCGAAGTCGGCTGTAAGGCTGACCTTGTGCTGTACGATTTGGATGCACTCAACAACATCCCTATGTACGATCCTTATGCAACGCTGGCATTTTCTGCCGACGGACGTGACGTGTCGCTTACCATGTGCGACGGAAAGATCCTGTACGAAAACGGCGAATTCAAAACGCTGGATGTGGAAAAGCTCCGCCATGAGGCGAAGCTGATTACAAAGCAGTTTATCGGTTAATGCAGACTTCTGCTCCCGAGGACTGCGTCAGGAGCTGATCAATTGAAATCGAACAAGCTGGCGCGGGGCGTGATTTTCATGACCTGCGCCAATCTCATCGTCAAAGCGGCAGGGTTGCTGTTCAAAATCCCGTTGACTGCTATGATCGGCGAGGAAGGCATGGGCTATTATAACGGGGCGTATACGCTTTTTACTTGGCTGTACATGCTGAGTGTGGCAGGACTGCCAACAGCGGCCTCCATGTGCATTTCCCGTCTTCCCAACAAGAAAAAACAAGCTGGTGCTATGCGAATTTTTCGCGTCTGCATGCAGATCTTCGTCCCGATCGGCATCATCGGTTCAGCGATTCTCGCCTTTGGCGCCGCACCGCTTTCATCGCTGATGAAGATCGAGCGCTCGCGACTTGCCATCATTTCCATTGCGCCTACGCTGTTTTTCATTTGTCAATCGGCGGCGATGCGCGGCTATTTTGAGGGATTCGGGGAATTCGGCCCCCACGCTCTTTCACAGATTGCGGAAGCTGTGGGGAAGGCTGCGCTTGGCGTTGTACTAGCACATCATGCCATCGAGCAGGGGGCATCCAAGGCGGAAGCTGCGGCGATGGCGGCTCTCGGAATTACCATCGGTGTGGCTGTGGGAATGCTTGTGCTGTACATCGCCATGCTATTTCGCAAAAGAAGTAAGGCAGAGCCTGACGGTCTGAACGATCGCGCCGTTGCAATACCGCTCATGCGCGCACTGCTCCCCATTACACTGTCCTCGTCGGTGATGAGCCTTACGAGTCTTATTGACACCTTTATTATGACCCGTGCTCTGCATGCCTCGGGGCTATCCCAAGCGCAAACTGCGGCTATTTACGGTAACTATACGGCGTTGGCGGTTCCTATGTTCAATCTGCCGCCTGTTTTGACCGCGCCGATTGCATTGGCGCTTCTGCCGGCACTTTCGCAAGCTCTGGCGGAAAAATCCTTAGAAAAGGCAAGGAATCTGACCATCTCTGCAGCTAAGCTGACTATGCTTTTTGCTTTGCCTTGCGCGGTGGGCTTATCTGCGCTTTCATATCCCATTCTCGGATTGTTTTTCGCCCCTGATGTTGCACAGCGTGGAAGCATGCATCTGACGTTGCTTGCGCCTTCGTCGGCAATGCTATGCTTGCTTGGGCTGACCAACACGATTTTGCAGGCAAGCGGCAAGGAACGTCTGCCGCTGTATGCTATGTTAGCAGGCGCCGCCGTGAAGATTGCCGCCACATGGTCGCTCACCCCCTTGATGGAACGGTATGCCGCGCCGATTTCCACCTTCTTATGCTATTTTACGGTGTTAGCAATTTCCGTAGGTGCAATCGCTGTTATGACGCCCTTCGGAGATGCGCTGTCTGTCAGACACTTCGCAAAGCCTGCCATTTGGGCGACTCTGTCCGTAAGTGCGGCGGGGATGGTCTATCCCATGCTTTCGGGAAGACTCGCCGCGATCGTTGCCATCATAACTGCTGCCGCAATCTATGCCATACTGACCGCGCTGACGGACAGGGAACCCCTGCGCCTGTTTTTTCGAAAATAGAAACCCCCGAGCGGTTTCACCCGCCCGGGAAAAATTTTATCAAGAGTAAAAGCCTTTATGAAGCTTAAATACCATCCTAACGATGTCCGACAGAAAGGCATTCACCTCGGCTCCGCCGTTATCGAGGTCTGAAAATACCGTCAGAATAAAGGGCTTGTCGCCGTACATCACAATTGCCGCATCATGATAGGCGTTAACATCCCAGCCGTATTTATGCACTGCCGCGTTTGGATAAACACCATAGGGGATGATGACCGTATGTCTCGATTTACGCATGGACTCCTTCATGATCTGACCGTATTTTTCGTCGGTTTCGATGAAGTTGTAGATCGCCTTGAACAGCTTGCCCGCATCCGCCGCAGTCATATTGCGCCCATTTTTCAAAACCGAGTTCGCGCCCGTGCGTCTTGCAAGCGCGGTCATAAGATCGAATCCATAGCGTTCGCGCATTGCCTGATAAGCCACATTATCGCTTTTTTCCAATGTGTATTTCACAAAGTCCAGCCATGTGAATTCGGTGCCGTCTTCCATATCCTTAATATCGCCGGAACCTTCCTTGTACATGGTCTCCTTGTCGTAAATCACCTTTTCTGACAGATCAAAAAGCGGATCGCTGTAGGTGATTTGGAACGAATCCGGCTCGCCGTCGCCGTCGGTGTCCACCTTTGGTGGAAGTTCTTCGGTAAGGAAAAGACCGTCATAAAACTTCTGTTCATCCGCCGCAACCGCTTGCAGAAGCGAAAGCACCCATGGAGCCTTGATCACGCTGGCAGAATCATAAACCTTATTCTCCTCGTATCCATAGCTGTAACCCGTGGCAAGATCCTCGTAATACACGCTAACGTTCGGAAGGAAAACATCCTCCCTGGCAAGAACTCTTGCGCGCATGGTTTCATCGATCATTTTTTGATAAGAAGCAAGTGCTTCCTGATCTTCGGCAATCTCTTTAAGCTCGTCCTCGGAGAGAATGAATTCTTCCTCTGCCTCGGTTGCTTTCTGCAATTCCTCTGCCATCAGCTCGGTAACCGCAACCAGCTTGTAGGTGGTCTCCTTTGTCTTTTCATCGTATGTATCCACCATCCGAACATAGGGGCACATGGTGGCAATGTATGCGTCAATGTTCTCGATGAGCTGTGCTTGTTCACGAACATTGATATTAAAAACGGTCTTATATTTTTCAATGTCCGCTTCCAAAGCCGCTATGGAATCGGTTTTTTCTTTTATTTGCGCAAGAAGCGCTGCCTCAGCATCTGCTTGAAGGGAAGATGCATCTTTGAGCTTTTCTTCCAGCGACGAGATCTCCGATTTCAGAGAAGCAATTTGTGCTTCCAGCGACGCCTTTGCCGAGGAGAGTGCCTCGATGGTCAACTCCATCTGATACCCCTGCTGCTCCAGCTCCGACCGTTCAGAATCAAGCGAATCGATCGCCGACTCACGTTGAAGGATGCCCACAATGAGCAAAGTCAAAGCGACAACGATCAGTGCGCCAATCATAGCAAACAGTACCGAAATCTTTTTTGACATACCGTTTTCTTTCCTTTCAGGATATACAGAGCGTTTTATTCGAATACGATCTTTCCGTCAATCACCACGGTATGAACCTTGTGCTCCATTGAAAAAAGATCGCCTTTTATCAGAACAATGTCCGCATCCTTGCCAACCTCCAGCGAACCCACGCGCTCGTCAATGCCGAGCAGCCTTGCGGGATGGATTGTCAGAGCCGCAAGCGCCGCTTCGGGCTTCATGCCGGCACGAACTGCCATGCCTGCACAAAGCGGCAAAAGACTAAGCGGCGTAACAGGATGATCTGTGGTCAGGCTGACATTGATGTTTGCATCAGATAGTAAACCGGGATTTTTCACGGTCTGATGACGTAGCTCCGGCTTAGAGCGATCGCAGAGATTGGGACCTGCAATCACGGGAATGTCCTTAAGCTCCTCGGTAATCAGATGTCCCTCCGTGCCATGAACAATGACCGCACGAAGGCCGAATTCTTCGGCAATGCGCAGTGCCGTACAGATATCATCGGCGCGATGTGCATGAAAATGTGCGGAAATTTCGCCGCGGAGCAGGGGAAGCAACGCCTCATTCTGCATATCGAACTCCGGCTCGTCAAAATCCTCATCCGAAGCGGCGCGCTCCTTATCTTTCAAATAGCGCTCTGCCTTTGCGAGACTTTCACGGATAATAGCCGCCGTCGCCATACGGGTTACCGGCGCGGAATTTTTTGCATGATAGGTCAGCTTGGGATTTTCACCAAGTGCAAATTTCATGGCTGCTGGGGCACGCAGAAGCATGCGATCCACGCGATTGCCGACGGTTTTCAGTACGCATATCTGACCGCCGATTGGATTGGCGCTGCCCGGCGCCACCGCCGCGGTTGTAATGCCGGCAGCTCTCGCCTCAGAAAAACAGCGATCGAACGGATTGATGCCATCCAGCGCACGCAAATGGGGCGTGGACGGCTCGCTGTCCTCGTTGGTATCGTCGCCTTCAAAATCAAGGCTGTCCTCAGCAAGCCCGAGATGAGTATGCGCATCAATCAGCCCTGGAATGGCAGTCAGTCCGCTCGCATCGAATATTTCATTGCATGCGGGCGGATTTTTGTCACCGATGGCGGCTATTTTTTTGTCCTGAATGAAAATCCATCCGCCGCGAATAAAGCCGGCGGATGACATAGTATTTATATCAATATTCGTTATAAGCATCCTTTAATTATCACGACGGCGGCGCTCGCGCACCTCACCGCGCTGTTTCATATCGTAATTTATATCGATGTTTTCAGTTGATCAAATCGTTGTAGAAAATGATTTCATCGGGCATGCAATAGCCAAGTTTTTCCTTTGCCAGCGAAATAATGTAAGCGCTGTCGAAGGGGGTATTCAGTTTGTTTGTCAATTCGTCGATGTCCACCTGAATTTCCTCGATTTTTTCGAGTAAATCTGCGCGTTCTTCCTCTAAGGTATTATAGCGAATCTGCACGCTGACAAGCGTGATGATCATGAATATAAATGCAAAGAAGATTGCCAGCTTTACGGGTATGGAAAGATGAATTCTATTCATAATAATTTTTTATTTTTACCGATATGGACGCAGAAGCGCGTCAGCTCCCGCGCAAGCCTTTCGGAACGGCGGCGCTTCCATATAAGAATGAATCGGAAAAACGCCCGTCCCACCGTTTTAGAATAAATATATACCGCACATTTTCCCACTCCGCGAAGGACGGGACGCACGATTTTCCCAATGAACAGGGAAAGAATCCACCGTATGATACGGCAGATTGCTTTCGCACAGAGCATGGTAAGTCTGCCGAAAGAGTTGAGATAGAGAAAAAATCCGCCAGCCGCGCCTGCCAGTAAAAATCCTCTTGCAGTGCCGTGATTGGTGTGAAACAGAAATACTACCACAACAAACGCCGTTACAAGAAAAAACGCCAGGTCTTCAAGAAACACTACTGCCGTCAGACAAGCCTCCGACAGTCGTTTCGCGGGTGCGGATTCAGATGGCGAGAGAAATATTCGCAAAACGCGGAGCACATCGAACAAAGCACCAAGCGCCGCGCCGATGAGGATGGAATACAAAAGTAACCGCGCCAGCCTTTCCATGTCAAAGCCGATGGCTTCGATTGCGGTCGACATTAAGACTTCCTTCCGAAAAATCCGCGTCTTTTCGGCGCATCCGGCTCAAAAAAGAGCACGCCGCCGATTTCACCCTCGATGAAAAGCTCGCCGGTTTCCACCGATAGATTTTTAATACGCAGCTCACGCCCATCAACTGCGATGGAGCCGAAGCTGCTACTCAGAATAATGCTTGTGTCGTTAAAGGAAAGCACGTCCTCCACGGCACTGATGGTTAACTTTGCGCGATCAAGCAGGGTAATTTCCTGCTTTTTTTCCCGCTGTGAGATTCCTGTGTTCTGATTCATCCAGATGACCGCTCCTCTGCCTTAGAATTTGCCGTCCGCAGCAATGCTGACGGCAATTCCATCTATATGGCAGAGGAAGCGAATTTATTCATCACGGAATGACTTCATACATGGAAGCGGCATCGGCTTTTGCGGTAAATTCGCGCACGTCAACGACCTTGATCTTTGTAGTGCGCTGACCGAACGTGATTTCAATGACATCGCCCACCTTGACATCATAGGATGCCTTGGCGGCTCGTCCGTTCACCGAAACATGCTCGGAATCGCATGCTTCATTTGCCACGGTACGGCGTTTGATAAGACGCGATACCTTGAGAAATTTATCCAGCCGCATCAAATCCCTCGTCGATTACTTATTGTTGAGCTTTGCCTTGAGGGTCTTGCCGGTGGTGAAGGTGAGGTGCTTAGAAGCGGGAATGGTGATGGACTCACGGGTAGCAGGATTGATGCCCTGACGTGCAGGACGATCCTTTACTTCAAAGGTACCAAAGCCAACGAGCTGAACCTTTTCGCCTGCAAGCAGGGAGTTTTCGATAACCGAAAACGCGGCGTAGACAGCGGACTCAGCGTCCTTCTTCTTAAGACCGGTTTCCTTAGCTACTGCGTCAATAATCTGTGTCTTGTTCATGATTTTTGTCCTTTCAAATGAATATGTTCTGCCACAGTATTTGTAGCAATTACAAGTATACCATTTTTTTCAGAAATTATCAATACCTTTTGTCAAATTTTTTTTGAAAAAATGCACGTTTTTTTCAATATTTTATAAAAATATTCGCAAAAATGGAAATATGTGGAATTTAAGACTCCGGAACGGCAGCAATATAGGCATCCAACGTGTCATTTAACGCTTTTTCACAATCTATACCGCGACTTTTAGCTGCCGCCACAATGGCGAGCAAAGCTGAACCGATGTCTTTTTCGCCGATATCTGCCTCTGCGATGGGCGCAGTTCCAAGCTTCTTTGCCTTCGAACAAATTTTGTCGGCGCGGATGAGTGCAGGCAGGGCATGGGAAACCGCGTTCAAAACCTCGCGGTTATTCTTTTGCGCTTTTTCCACCTGTTTGATGGCATCCCAGTTTTTCAGCACCTCATCGGAGGTCTTGGCAACCACATCACCAAAAATGTGCGGATGGCGCAAAATCAGCTTCTTGCAGATTCCGTCCGCCACGCTGTCAAGATTAAATCTTCCCGCTTCTTCAGCGATGCGCGCATGGAAAACCACCTGCAAAAGAAGATCACCGAACTCCTCCTCCATGATCTTTGCATCGTCAAGATCGATGCCTTCGATAACCTCGTAAGTCTCCTCAATGAGATTACGGCGGATGGATTGATGAGTCTGTTCCCGATCCCACGGACAACCGTCGGTGGCGCGAAGCAACTCCATGATATCGCGCAGATCGTTTACGCTGTAATTTTCTTTTTCGGTCAATGCTTTCGCTCTTTCATTCATGATGTACGCCTTTCTGTATATACGATTATTTAGAAGCCATCGGCTTCGTTTTCTTTGGAATAAGAATTACAATTTAATGGATATTTCACCTGTACCAAGTGCTTCGCACGTACCGTCCTCGTAACGCACAAGAAGCCTGCACAAGTCGTCAATACTCTCTGCAATTGCGCGCCTGCCTTCGCCGCCCACAGCGCGGAAAACCTCAATCTCCCTGCCGAGGACCACCGATCGGCGCCGATATGTGGGGAGAATTTCGTCCATGGGTAAGCCCTTCTCATAGAGCGCAAGAAATTCGCTTGCGATGAAGTATCCAAGCTGCTCGAAGGCATCATGCGGTGCCTTGCCGAAGGGGAACAGCGCACCTGCTCTGTCTGCAATATCGGCAGGGAATCCGTTTTCGGGAGCTTCGATATTTACGCCGATGCCCACCACAGCGTATTGCATCGCCAGTGCATCAAAGCGCGCTTCCGTGAGAATACCGCAAATCTTTTTTCCGTCAAGATAGATGTCGTTCACCCACTTGATGCCGCTTTCTCTGCCGCATAGATCGTCGATCGCCTGGGCTGTAGCCACCGCCGCAGCTGTGGTTAATCTGATGGCATCGGAGGGCGACATGTGCGGTTTCAGAAGAAACGAAAGATAAAGACCGCCGTTTGGTGAAAAAAAACTGCGTCCGAGCCTACCACGTCCGCCTGTTTGCGCCCGTGCAAGGAGAATTTGTTCTTGAAAATCGCCCTCCTCGGCAATGCGCCGCGCCTCGAGATTTGTGGAGTCTATTTCATCGAAAATTTTGATAGGAAGGGGAAGTGTTTGCAGTTTGTTCATCGTGTAACCATCCCAAATAATAAACTGTCATTATTATATCACAAAACCGTGAATTTGTAAAGGGGAAAAGGGATTTTTGCAATAACAATACCGCGCCGAATGTTCATCGGCGCGGTGTCGATTTATGCTCGTTTCAGCTTTGCATAGGTTGCCATCAGTTTTTTGGTGCCAACATCATCAAACATGATTTCATACATCACATCGGCACCCATCTGCTTGGCGGAGAGAACCTCGCCCTCTCCGAAGTTGTAGTGCTTCACGCGATCGCCCGGTTCAAACTGCTCCGCCGTTTCTGTGCGTCCCACATCCGAGGCGAGATCTGCCTTGCGGAAGAAGGCTTCGGATATGACCGGCTTTTTCTGGCGCGTACCGGATTCCGTTTCGGTCTTCGGAATGTAACCGAGGTCGATCAGCTCCGACGGAATTTCGTCAATGAAGCGACTGCGGGGATTGAACTGCGTTTTGCCGAAGATAAGACGCTCACGCACATGCACGCAGAACAGTCGATCCTTGGCGCGGGTGATCGCAACATAGGCAAGTCTGCGTTCTTCTTCCAACTCCTCCGGATCCATAGATGCTTGCATCGACGGAAAGATGCCGTCCTCAAAGCCGGGTAGAAATACGACGGGGAATTCAAGTCCCTTTGCCGAATGGATGGTCATCAGAACCACCGCATCGGCGTTTTCATCGTAGTTGTCCACGTCGCTGACAAGAGCGATATCCTCAAGGAAGCCCTCCAGCGAAGCATCGGGATTCTCCGTCTCGTATGCAACGGCATTGGAGATCAATTCGCCCACGTTGGCGATGCGTTCGAGTCCCTCAAAGCCCGAATTCTGAAGCATTTCGCTGTATCCCGTGCGAATATAAACCAGCTTGATCAGCTCTGATACGGGCAGTGTTTCCGCCTTTGCGCGAAGCTCGCGGATCATGTGTACAAAATCCGCAAGTCTCGGTGCGGTTTTCTGTATCGCCGTATACTCATTGGCATATTCCATGATTTCAAAGGGGGATCTTCCCGCGCTGTCCGCAAGGCGGAAGACCGCTTCAACGGTGGTCTCACCGATCTTACGCTTTGGTTCATTGATGATGCGGCGCAGGCGAACCGTATCGTTCTGATTACGCAGAACGCTGAGATAGGCGATCAGATCCTTGATCTCCTTGCGCTCATAGAAGCGCACACCGCCAAGCATACGATAAGGAAGTCCTGATTTTGCAAAATAATTCTCTAAGTTGTTCGACTGTGCGTTCATGCGGTACAATACGGCGAAATCGCTGTATTTGCGCTTTTCGCGGGTAACACCGTCAATGATTTTGTTGATGATGTATCTTGCCTCGTCATTTTGGCTTTGCAGCTTTTTGACTCGGATTTTATCGCCCTCTCCCTTGTCGCACCAAAGCTCCTTGCCGCGTCTTGCAAAATTATGCTTGATGACCGCATTGGCGGCGGCGAGGATATTCTGTGTCGAGCGATAGTTCTGCTCTAATTTGACGATTTTTGCATCGGTGAAGGATTGATCGAATTCGAGTATGTTTTCGATGGTGGCGCCGCGGAAGCGGTAGATGGACTGATCATCGTCGCCAACGACCATCAGATTGTTATATCGTCCCGCAAACTGTCTTGTCAATTCAAACTGTGCCTTGTTGGTATCCTGATACTCATCGACAAGAACATAGCGGAAGCGATTCTGATAGTATTCCCGCGCCTCTTTTGATTCACGCAAAAGGCGGACGGTCTGTAGGATGAGATCGTCAAAATCCAGCGCATTGGCATCCCGCAGCTTTTGCATGTACAGCTTATAAACCTCTGCGATTTTTTGCAGACGGAAATCGTTTCCGGATTCCGCTTCAAACTCGTCGGAAAGAATCAGCTTGTCCTTTGCTTTGGAAATGGTATTCATGGTAGATTTGACAGGGAACATCTTGTCGTCCATGCCAAGCTCCTTCTGACAGAGCGTGATCAGACGCTTGGTGTCATCCGCATCGTATATGGAAAAATCTCTGCCGATGCCGATATGATCGCCAAAGCGGCGCAACACGCGCACGCAAGTGGAATGGAAGGTGCCTGCCCAAATTTCTGCCGCAAGCGATTCGTCGCCAAGCTCTTTTGCAAGGCGATCCTTCATCTCTTTTGCCGCTTTGTTGGTGAAGGTAATAGACAGGATCTGCCACGGTGCCGCCGTATTATAGGCGAAGGGCAAAAGAATTTCCGTCAGTTCTTCTTTGGTTAAATCGGCAGCCGCCGCATCCTCCAGCGCTTTGACATCCGATTCGAAAAATCCTTCGGGCAGAGCATTTGAGTCATAAGCATGACCGTATTTGATGATATGTGCAATGCGGCGCACAAGAACGGTGGTCTTTCCGCTTCCCGCACCGGCGAGGATAAGAAGCGGGCCGTCAACGGCAAAGACCGCCTCACGCTGTTTTTCGTTGAGATCTCCGTACAGCTTGCGAAACAGCGCCTGCTTTGCCGCCACAAACCGTTCGGTTAAAATTGTAGACATAGCTACCTCCGAAAAAATGATAAAAAGCCCGTCTGATCGCGTCCTTGCGATGCGAGCCATGTTCTGTCTTTGATGGGTTATTGCAGTTTATTATACAACTTTATTATACAACATTTTTTGCAATTTTTCAAGCGTTTTGTCAAATTAAATATTTTTTAGTATCATGGTTCTTGAAACGTTCACATTTTTATGATAGAATGTGGAATATAGTGGAATTGCCCAAACAAAAGAGGAGGATTTGTTTTCATGGCTCTTGAAGCTCAGCGTTTTCCGGATACGATCATCGAAATTTATGATGACGAGCAGATATACAACGTGCTTGCCGTCGCTGAATGGAAGCCTGCAAACGTGGTTTTCATCGGCACGCGCAAATTAAAAAGCAAGCGCGTAAAAAACAATATCATCACCTGCCTGAGAAAATTGGGACTGGATACCAAATGCTTCTTTTTTTCTGCGGATATGCTGAACATAGAGGCTGTAACAAGTGAACTTAAGAGCATCCTCGCCGCCTTTGGTGATGTGGTCATTGATCTGACGGGCGGTTCCGAGGTCGCGCTTGTGGCGGTTGGCATGATAGCCAAGGAAATGGAGCGGGAAGGGCGTAAAATCCCACTCATTCGATACGATCGCAACTCGTACTGTTATCGCAACATCTACGGCTGCGAGGCGGCTGACGGGGCGCAAAGCAATCCTCATTTCACCGTGGATTCACTGCTTGCTTTGGCAGGCGCCAGTCTGAAGGCGCATGGGCATATATCCCTTGAAAAGATGGATGAGGAAACTGCCGCAGATATTTTCCGCGTGTGGTCTATTTATAAAAAGCATCATCGCGGCTGGCACAAAACGGTTGCTTATCTCCAGCAGATCTCCAAGAATCTCGAGGGAGACGATCTGCACGTCAGCGCACCGCGCGTGGTATTCGGCACCACCATTTCCGGCGCGGATACGGCGGTCATGGATGAGCTGGCATCTTCCGGCATCATTCGCAGATACAAAAACGATGCCGGCATCAGCTTTGACTACAAAAACAGTCTGATGCGGTCTTGCCTTTGTGATACGGGCATTTGTCTTGAATTATATGTCTATGCAACGGCAATCAATTCCGAGATTTACGATGATGTTCAAATTTCGGTTGTCATCGACTGGGACGGCAATTTGGATGCGCGCATCAACACCATCAACGAAATTGATGTGATGCTGACAAGGGGCATGGTCCCCACCTTCATCTCCTGCAAATCCGGCTTGCCCAATGTCACCGCGCTCAATGAAATAAAAACGCTGGCAAAGCAGTTTGGCGGCGTTTATGCTAAGCCCGTGCTGGTGACGATGGCGGACGTTCGCCGCCGAGATAAGTTTCTCTGGCAGCGCGCCAAGGATATGGGCGTAGAAATTGTGGACAGGGAAGATCTGATCAACGAAAGGCTTGCTAAAAGGCTCTATCATATAACAAAAATCTAAAAAACAGATCAATCGTGCTTCTTTACGGAGGCACGATTTTTTGATATGGGAAGGTTGTTTTCACAAAGTACGTCAAGCTGCATATTCTGTGAATGAGGAACCGCCTCACGAAAGGATACAGCACCATGCAAAATTATTTCGCCGCCGCGAATACCTCCGATGGATTCGTATCGTGGTTTGATGATATATTTCCACCCGAAGCCCTCTCTCGCACCTACATACTGAAGGGCGGGAGCGGTACGGGAAAAAGCACGCTCATCAAGCGCGCAGCCGCGTTATGTGAACAAGCGGGCGGAAGTGTCGAACGCTTTTACTGCTCCTCCGATCCTACTTCGCTGGACGGAGTTTTGCTTTATACAGGAGAAAAAAACCTCGCCATACTCGACGGAACATCCCCCCATGTACGCGATCCAAGGTATCCCGGCGCCGCCGAAGAAATCGTCAATCTCGGCGCATTCTGGGACGAAAACGCACTTACCGCCCGCCGCGAGGAGATCGTCAAGCTGACCGATCGCAAGGCGGCGCTGTTTCAATCGGCATATCGAGAGCTTGCCGCCGCCGGTGCTGCCGCCCGTGCGTGGCTTCATGAAGCAGGTGGTGCGATTCTGCATGAAAAGCTCTCCGCCGCCGCGAGACGGCTGCTGGAAAAGCGCATGAAAGTATGCCATGTCAAGCCGTCAAATGCACCCATCCGACGTGTGCGCGGGCTTTCCGCGATCTCGGTTGATGGGGAAGTATACTTCGACGGTGCAAGAGAGGGTTACACGATCTGCCATGCCGCAGACGCCGCAGGTTGTCTGCCAATGCTGTTTGATGCGCTGATCCTCACAGCCGAACAGCTTGGTTTAGATTATGACGTTGCCCCTATGCCGCTGCTTCCGGAGCATGCGGAAGCGATTTGGTTCCCCAAGCTGCGGTTATGCATTCTTTCCAAAACCGCTTCCGAAGCGAAGGCACTCAACATGGCTCGATTTGTTAATAGGGAAGCGCTATCGGAGCGCGGACGTATGCGCGCATTGCGCCGCATGGAGAGGGAGTTTACCGATGCGGCACTAACACGTCTTTCAGAAGCAAAGCGCTGTCATATGGCTCTTGAAAAAATCTACGGCGCTGCAATGGATTTTGACAAGCTGAATGCGGCAACGGACGCGCTTCTGAAAAAAATATTTTCATAAAAAAAGGACTTCCGCAAAAACGGAAGTCCTGTTTTTATGTTGTCGATCAAAGTGCGCGCTTCATGACATCCAAAGAGAGGGCAACGCATTCGTCGTAGGGAGGAACGCTCTTGCCTTCCAGCGAAACGCCGCCATCATAGCCTGCCTTCTTCAAAGCCTCGAAGAAATCCTTCACGTCAGCGGCATCTTCCTCATTCGGGAAGCAGCGCTCACGCTTGGGGCTTGCGATATGTACATGCTTGATAGCATCGCCATAGGAAGCAATTTCCTCCATGGTATCTCCGCCAAGCACTGCATGATAATAGTCAACCAGCAGCTGAATGCTCGGTTTGTTGACCGCGCGAATGATTTCCATCGCTTCCTTGCAGGAGTTGATGAAATTGCATTCTTCGGCGCGCAGTTCTTCGATAACGATGGTCAGACCCCACTTTTCGGCGCAGGGAGCGATGCAATCGCGGCAGAGGGCGATAAAACGCTCGGTCGCTTCTTCCTTTGTCATATCATCGGGAATCTTGCGTGCACCGCCGGAGCCAAGAACGATGACCTTAGCGCCGAGAGGCTTTGCCTTTGCGAATGCCATTTCCATATATTCGGTGATTTCGGGATAGCTTTCGGGGCCGCGAAGCAGGGGAATCGTCGAGGGGAACATAGCGTTAAGAGATACACAGCCCATGCCAAGCTCTTTCGCCTTCGCGTCGAATTTTGCGATATCTTCATCCGATTCGTCGACCAGTCTGGATAGTCCGGTCTCGTAGTGGGTGTAGCCCACTTTCTTCAATATTTCCAGTCTTTCGAAATCCTTGAGACCAATGCAGCAGCTAAATTTCATTGTACTTTTCTCCTTCATTATTGATAAGAATCACATGAATTCTTCATACAGCTATAAGTATAGCACATATTTTTCCAAATTGCAACACTTTCGCCGATTTTTATCTGTTGTGAGATTTACTAATTATTTTCGTGAGAATTGTTGTAAGATGCTTGAAAAATATCATTGACAAACAGTATGAAATCGGGTATAATGTTTGTAAGTACATTTTTGACACGCCAAGACGTGAAAGGAGATCAATTTATGGTGAATTGCAATCCCACCGAAAAATTCCTTAAAGAAGGTCTTACCTTCGATGACGTGCTGCTCATTCCCGCAAAAAGCGATGTTACACCCAACATGGTTTCGCTAGAAACACAGCTGACCAAAACGATCAAGCTCAACATTCCCATGATGAGCGCTGCCATGGACACCGTTACGGAGTCACGTTTAGCCATTGCAATGGCGCGCGAAGGCGGCGTTGGTGTCATTCACAAGAATATGCCCATCGAAAATCAGGTGGACGAGGTAGAACGTGTAAAGCGCAGTGAAAACGGCGTTATCGTCAACCCCTTCTTCCTCTCGCCCGACAACTATGTCTACGAGGCGGACGAGCTGATGGGCAAGTACAAGATGGCCGGTGTGCCGATCTGCGATGGCGAACGCCGTCTCATTGGTATCATCACAAACCGCGATATGCGCTTCCTCAGCAATCATCAGATGCGTATTGCCGATGTTATGACCAAGGACAACCTTGTTACCGCTCCCATGGGCACCACTCTGGCTGAGGCGCAGGAGATCCTCCGCGCACATAAAATCGAAAAGCTCCCCCTCGTGGACGACAAGTTTATTCTTCGCGGTCTTATCACCATCAAGGACATCGAAAAAGCCACCAAATATCCGAACTCCTGCAAGGATAAAAACGGCAGACTTCTCTGCGGTGCAGCCATCGGTGTAACCGAGGATGTGCTCGATCGCGCACGTGCGCTGCTTGCAGTGGGCGCAGACTTCCTCGTGCTCGACTCTGCCCACGGTCATTCAAGAAATATCATCTCTTGCCTTGACAAGGTGAAGTCCGCATTCCCGGATGCACAGATCATTGCCGGCAACATTGCCACCGAGGCTGCCGCAAAGGATCTCATTTCCGCAGGCGCAGATGCCATCAAGGTTGGTATAGGCCCCGGTTCCATCTGCACCACCCGTGTAGTCGCAGGTATCGGCGTTCCGCAGGTTACTGCCATCTATGACGCTGCATGCGCGGCGGCTGAAGCCGGCATTCCTGTTATCGCTGACGGCGGCATCAAGTATTCCGGCGATCTCGTAAAGGCAATTGCGGCAGGCGCATCCGTCATTATGATCGGTTCGCTGTTCGCAGGCTGTGAGGAATCCCCCGGATCCACCGAGATCTACCAGGGACGTCAGTTCAAGGTTTATCGCGGCATGGGCTCTCTGGCAGCTATGGAAAAGGGCTCCAAGGATCGCTATTTCCAGGAAAATTCCCGCAAGCTCGTTCCCGAAGGCGTAGAAGGCCGTGTGCCTTATAAGGGAGCACTCTCCGAGACGGTATTCCAGCTCATCGGCGGTCTTCGCAGCGGTATGGGCTACTGCGGCTGTCCGACAGTTGCAGAGCTTCAGGAGCGCGGTCAGTTTGTCCGCATCACCGGTGCAGGTCTGCGTGAATCCCATCCGCATGACATCAACATCACCAAGGAAGCACCCAACTACTCTGTACAGAGCGGACTTTAATCGTAAAATTATGCGGCTGCCACTTTTGTGGCAGTCGCTTTTCACATTTTACGGCACTGGAAAGTTTTTGCGAAAAGCCCAAAATATTTTTAGAAACCTATTGACAAACAAATTCGAATGTGATATAATATTATCCGTTGAGACGAGAACGCACCGTACGGTCGATGTCTCAACAAATATTAAAATGCGGGTATGGCGGAATTGGCAGACGCGCTAGATTCAGGTTCTAGTGGGGGCAACTT
>JAZTWJ010000041.1:0-42079 GCA_045635785.1 Candidatus Flemingiibacterium sp. | reverse complement strand
AGAAGAATCTGTCTGTAGAGCGATATCAACTCCGCAAGATTCACCGTGTCGACTCGACCTTGATGGGCGAGTCGCGTCAGTTGATTCAGATTGTTGCCCTGGTATCGAAGCTCCGCGTTGAGTTCACGCAGGTCGCTGTTGACGATGATCTGCCCGTTCATGCACATGTCGAGGACGAACTGGCGCATCGACGGCGCTACTGCTTTGTACATTTTCTCTTGGAGCGAGAATTTTTCTTCGGGTGTCAGCCGAAGCGTAAGCGTTTCTGTTTGTGTTCTTCCCAATTGAACGCTCCTTTAGTATCGTAATATTATGAAGTGGGAGCGGCATTACCGCCGGGCTTCTGCCCGATTTTGTCCCAGCGTGAGTGCAGGGACGGTGCGAGGCGGCGGTGCCATTTTGGCGCTGGACGTCCACGCGCTATGCTTGCCCCAGACGCGAGCGTCGGGAAAAGAAGAAAAACAAGGCTGGCATTTGACTTATTCATGCTTTTATGATAAACTATTACTGTAATAATTAAAGCGCTAATTTAATAGCACTGATAAAATACTTGGTGTAAAAAATCCAGAAAGATGTGTATAATTAAAGTACAAAAGCGCATTTGAATTATCACAAAGGAGAAACGTAATGTCTGTTGGAACTACGATTAAAAAACTGCGTCGTGACAGAAATATCACGCAGGAGCAGCTCGCTGAATTGCTTGGTGTATCTACCAATGCCGTTTCCCAATGGGAGTGCGATAAGACCGCGCCCGATATTTCGCATCTTCCTGTATTGGCAAACATTTTTGAGGTCAGCGCGGATGTTCTGCTTGAAATCGACATTGCCAAAAGCAAAAAGCAATCCGAAATAGAAGAATTTACAGCCAAGTACTCAGAACTTCACAGCCAAGGAAGAACGGAAGAAAGATTAAATCTCTGCCGCATCATGCAGAAGAAATACCCGAACGATGAGACCGTGCTTTTTTATTTGATGAGAGTTTTACAAAACGGATATGTTGACGAAAGCTTTGACGAAATCGTTATGCTCGGTGAACAGCTTTTGGAGTCTGCAAATATTGAATATAGAACGGGAGCTATTCGCGGACTATGCTTTACCTATTTGCACAATGGAAACAGAGCCAAAGCTTTGCAATATGCGAACATGATGCCGCCATCAGAAGATCTCCACTTGCACGCATTGAAGGGTAATGAGCTTGTAGAACATTGTCAGAATTATTTTTGGAAGGTCTGTGACCAGATGTATCTCTATATGAAATACATGCTTGATTGCACAGACGCCGGATACACCCACGAAGAGAAACATGCAATGTGGAAAACTCTGTACAATATGTTTCATATGATTTTCCCGAATCAAGATTTCGGATTTTGGAATGACCGCTTGGCTCGAATCAGTTTCTTTATGGCGCTTGAAAGCGGCAGAGCAGGAGAATTTGAAAGAGCAATAAATGAACTCGAAAAGATGGTGCTGTATTGCGAAAAATTTAAGAACTTCACAGAAATTGACCATTCATCTTTGCTTGTTAACAGGATCAAATTCAGTCGAAAAGACATTTCAAACCACAGCGAGGAAACGCTCGGTCACGCCTATTTGAGATATCTCAACAACAATGAGGCGGTGGTTGCTTCAATCAAGGATACACCTCGTTATTTGAACATCAAAGAACGGCTTTCCAACCTGTAATCCTCGCCCCGCCTCGCGCGGGGCTTATTCTTTGTTTCATGCGGCGCAATATTTGATGGTTGATACGGTGCGCTATGCTTGCCCCATACGGAACGTCGGGGAAATAGAATTTTCAACCCATGTTAGAAAAATTCTCCCCAAATGAGTTATTGCTTTTATAGGGGAATGTGCTATAATAGTATCAGGATAAGCGCTGATCCAATTCAATTTGGAGGAACAACTATGATTAGACTTGGAGAAAAAATTAAGTCTTTAAGAAAGCAGAAAAACATATCCCAAGAGGTTTTTGCCAACTATCTTGGCGTGTCCTTTCAAGCCGTTTCAAAATGGGAAAACGGAAACACAATGCCGGATGTGACCATGATTCCTGCTATCGCATCCTTCTTTGGTGTTTCCACTGACGAACTTTTTGATTTTAATCTGTTTGAGATGGAAAAGCAAGTTGAGGCAATCTGCCATGAGGCATATAAATATCGTTTCACCGATGGAGCAGAATCTGAACGTATTTTGCCCGAAGGATTGCAGCGATTCCCCGGGAATGACATCATATTGAACAATCTGCTTTATACGTTGGATTATCAAACGAGAGCAGATGAGGTAATCTCTCTTTGCAAAACACTCATTGAGTCTACCAAAGACGATTCCGTGAAATATGATGCTTGCCGAATTCTTGCATCGTGTTACAGAGAAAACGGTCAGAACGATTTGGTAAAGCCTACTCTTGAAATCATCCCTGAGATTTATTTCTCAAAATTGGAGTTGATGGCATCTCTTTTAGATGGAGACGATAGCTATGAGGCTGCACAAAAGCAGAAGAATCTTTCCGCGGAAGATTTGATCGATATGCTGATTATTGTGGGTAAGCGTTTGAAGGAAAAAGGCGAAACCGAAAAAGCCAATTCTCAATTTAGGATTGCACAAAAAATCATGGATGCTTTTGAAGAAGATTTCATTGAAAACAAATGGTTCAAAGCTACCGTTTATGCGTACACAAGCGAACAACGAAAAGGAGTGGAAACATTGCTCGCAGAATAATTCCTCGCCCCGCCTCGCGCGGGGCTTTTCTTTGTTTCCTCCGACGCAGATTTTGAATAGTGTGACAGCATGACAGGTGACAGCTGCAGTATTCATTTCTTCGCATTCAGTTCATATATTTTCTCTCTTTATGCTTGCCCCAGACGCAAGCGTCTGGCATTTCTACCTGCGGTAGATATCTTCCGACTTGAAGAAGCTCAACTTTCGTGCTATAATATAATCAGCAAGCAGACGGAGGATATTATGAGAGACTATAGTTTTGGTAATTTTCTGCATGAGCTTAGAGTGCGTAGAGGCCTTACGCAATATCAGCTCGGCGCGCTCGTCGGCGTTTCCGACAAGGCGGTTTCAAAGTGGGAGAGCGGTTCTTCCAAACCGCAGAGTAATATTTTATATAAACTCAGCGAAGTTCTCGGAATCAGCGTTGACGAGCTTCTGACTTGCAAATATCATTCCTTTGAAAAGAAGGACTCAAAAGGAGTATTTGCAATGAAAAAACAACTATGGAACAAAGCATTTGATACTATGCGCGAACGCTATGGCAATCCTGCGCCAATCGAAATAATGAACCGTTTACTTACAGAGCATGCGGAAATGAAAGAAACAGAGATGATTGTATATTTCGATATGCTATCTGTCCTTGCGTTCGAAGCAAAAAAACAAGGTGAGCATATTCGGGTAAGAGGCGGAACGGGAGCATCTTTTGTGGCATATCTTTTGGGGGCAACGGAGATCAATCCGTTAAAGCCACACTATTACTGTCCCGAATGTGGCACGGTTATCTTCGACAACGGAGTGGATGACGGTTGGGATCTTCCGAGGAAAACCTGTTCGTGCGGAAAGAAAATGCAATCGGATGGACATGACATTCCGTTTGAAACATATCGCCACGTTGTTCACCGGAATACAAGCTTTGATTTATCAATGTCGCCAAATTTTTGGTGTGTGGCAAAATCGGTCATAAAAGAATATTTCAAAGATTGCGAACTGACAGCTACAGAACGGGAAGAAAACCGCATCATAAATTATACCATCACCTCGGATAAATCTGTTTGTGCCTTTACGTTTTTGGCCGACACGGAATTTGAGCAGTATCAAGCCTTGGAGCGTGCAACAGCAACAGCGTTTGAGAGAGTAAACTTTTCGCAAGATGAGGTGTTGGCTGAATTCAAACGCGGTAATACAGATGGCATTCCGGAATTCCGTACAAACTTTTATAAGGGTATGGTAGAAGAAGTATCGCCCGAGTCTTTTTGTGATCTGATTCAGATTGCTGGATTGTCTCACGGTACAGGCGTGTGGTTTGACAATGCAAAGGAATTGATAAATCAAGGCATTTCAGTACGTAATGTAATTGCTTACCGCGATGATGTATTTAATCACATAGAGAAACATATGTTGTGCAAAGGAATGGCAAACACCGGATATGCTTATAAGATCATGGAGGATACACGCAGAGGAGTTTATGCAAGAGGCGGTGTTTCGGATGAAATAAAAAAACAACTGGGGGATATCGGAATAGAGGATTGGTTTGTTGATTCAATCCGTAAGATTCAATATTTATTCCCCAAAGCACACGGTGTTACCTATGTCAAATTTGCGGCAACGCTGATGTGGTATAAAATCCATTATCCTAAAGAATTCAACGAAATAATGCTATGATTTCTCGCCCCGCCTCGCGCGGGGCTTTTTTTGTTTCTGCATATCAAACAGTGTCTGTTCGGACATTCAATCGTCCGCTTCACCAAATAAGACAAATCCGAACTATTTCGTAAATCGAAACTGGTTCGGATTTGTTTTTTGTTTTGTGTTAATCGCGGGAACGATATTCATTATTTTGCCTTGAAGCTTTCGGCGATGGCTTCCGCCTGCGCCGCATACACATCAAAAGAATCGGTGTTTGCGGTATATACCAGATTGAAGATCTGCTTTCCGTCAGTGAGAACAAACATACGCTGTTTGATAATATAGCTCGTCTGTGATGACGTGCAGGTATAGGTCAGAACTCTCGCATCATAGCCCGCAAAAGTCGCATTCTCACAGGAAATCTCCGTATAATTCACGCTGTTTTCGTTAATGGCAGCGGAAAGCTGCTGCATATATTCATCAATGGTGCCGCTGATCTCATCAGCGCCCGCGTAGGTCACATTTTCGAAAAAGTCATCCGCATCCGTCTCCGCAGGCGTACCAAAGCAAACGGAAATCATATCCTCGCTCACCGTCCAACCATCGGGACAAATGGCGGAAAATGCAAACTGCTTCGACGTGTAAATATTCGATCCGCAGGATGTCAGCATCAGCGCGACGGTCAGCCCCGTCGCCAGCATCTTTCGCATACTCATTTTAGGATCACCCCATATACACGGGCAGTATCGGCACCGTATGCACATTTTGGCACCAGCTTGATCGCATTTGTCATAACAGCCCCCTCATAGATCCATTGACGGCGGTAATTATCCTTGACGCAGGCAATCTTCTTCCAAGCGCCACCATCCTCCACCAACACGTCAAAGTCACGCATGAGCGTAGCGGGAAGACCGAGCAGCTTTTCATTCAGATAACGGTTACAGCGCATGGGATAATCCTTGTGATGATAATGCACATCCGCAAAACTGTCGCGGTTGAGATCCGAATCAAAGGTAAAGCGAATTTCCGACAGGCTCCGCACCTCGGGCAGGGTGATAACCAGCTCCTCACCGAAGACAAACTCCAGCAGATGTGCATCGCCATCCAATGTGCGGTCGATGCCGTCGTAAACAACCGCCGCATCCCGATCGCCCACCTTTGCGGAGATGCCCTCCATGACAGGTGTCAGCGCGCGACGGTTGAAGGGCAGATAGCAGTCGTCGATCATCAACGTCTGCTTCAGCTCTGCCAAATGATTCTCATATACACCGCGCGGCGTGGTGCCGTAGCGTGTGGCGATGGCAGCCGCTGTGCCCATTGCCTGACCGATGGTGGCACAGGTCGCCATAACGCGGCAGGCGGACATGGCGGTATGCGTACAGGAAATATTTCTGCCGGAGAACATCAGATTTTCGATATTCTTCGAATACATGGTGCGGTAGGGAATGCCGAAGGGCGAGGGTGCGGGATGGAAGATCGTGGGATCCTCGGTGGTATCAAAACCTGCTGGATGATGGTCATCCATCGACCATCCGCCGTAAGCCACGATGTCCTCAAAGCGGCCTTCTGCACGAACGTCGTTCTGATTCAGAATATAATCGCCCACATAGCGGCGACTTTCGCGCTTGCCCGGCAAGAAGCCTACCCACTCAAGCTCCCAATTTTTCGAATGGAATCTGCCGGAATTCTTGTAATAATCCCAAACGCCGAAGGTGATGGCAAGCAGTCGGTCACGCAATTCTTCCGTGTCGGCGATGGAATCGACCTCGCCGCCAAGCTCGATCCACCAGAAGTTCGAGCTTCTAAAATCCAAAGGGTGGTTGATGTTGACACGGTGGCAGATGGTTTCATCGGTAAACTTGACCGCAAAATCGGGAGCGATATACGGAATTTCGCGATCCATTTCACGAACCTGCAGCAGGCAGGAAAGTCCCATGGTGCGTTCATCCGACACCTCGGGCGCAATATCCTCGTTAAATTCGTCTCTCGCTTCCCGTCCCATGCGGAATTCCGCGCCGGTCAGCGGTGCCAGCACGCTATCGCCTGAGCAATCCGCGTAAATTTTCGCCTTCACATGATGGAACTGCTGTGTGGTGGTCTGCCAGCCCTTGATGCCGACGATCTGATTTCCATCCATTTCGGCATCCAGACAGGAGCAGTTGAGGATCAAATCAATATTCGGCTCACTTTTTATCATTTCGTAGGTCACGCTATCCCAGATGGAGAAATTCAGCGTGGGATTTCTGCGGAGATTGGCAAGTGCCAGCTCCTCCGTCAGACCGGACTCCTTCTTGTCGCGTCCGCGCGCGCCGCGGATCCACATGCGGATCTCACCGGAAGCATTGCCGCCAACGACGGGACGGTCGTGCATCAATGCGACCTTTGCGCCGTTTCTTGCCGCAGCCACCGCCGCGAACATGCCCGCCGCGCCTGCGCCCACGATGCAAAGATCTGCCTCGTGTTCAATGGTATTAAATCCAAAAATTTCACGTTTATGTATCATAGGATGACCATGCCTTTTGCCGCAGCAAAAGCCACCTTTCTGCTCTTTTGCGCTTTTTGGTACCTACTACAGTATATATCAAAGCGCGCTGTTTGTCAAGAGAAACAGCGTATTTTTGCGAAAACGGATGCGGTTTAATCTTACCGCAAAAACGGGCGGCTGATTGCCGCCCGTTTGAATTGATTCGGTTTTATGCCTGTTCCTTCTCTGCGTCTGCAATGATCTTCTGTGCAACGTTTGCGGGAACTTCCTCATAACGCTCGAAGTAGAAGGTGAAGCTGCCGCGTCCCTGCGTGGATGCACGCAGTGCGATGGGATAATCCGCCATCTCTGCCTTCGGAACCTCTGCCTGAACGACGGTGTAGCCCTTCTTCTTGGGATCGGCTTCCATGCCGAGGACACGTCCGCGACGCTTATTCAGATCGCCGATGACATCGCCCACCATGTTATCGGGAACGAGGCAATTCAGCGCACCAACCGGCTCGAGAAGCACGGGGTTTGCTCTGGGAAGACCGTCCTTATATGCCAGCGAAGCCGCCATCTTGAAGGACATTTCCGAGGAGTCAACATCGTGATAGGAGCCGTCATAAAGATCAGCCGCCAGATTTACTACGGGATAGCCCGCAAGCACGCCCTTCTGCATAACCTCAAGCAGACCCTTTTCAACCGCCGGGAAGAATCCCTTCGGAACGGCACCGCCGACCACGCTCTCGGTGAAGGTCAAGCCTTCAGCCTCGCCGGGTGCAAAGCGAATGCGTACATGACCGTACTGACCGTGACCGCCGGATTGCTTCTTGTGCTTACCTTCCGCTTCAACGGTCTTCTTGATGGTCTCACGGTATGCGATCTTGGGCGCCTTCAGAACGACGGAGGTACCAAAACGGTTCTTCAGCTTTGCGACCAAAACGTCCAAATGAATATCACCGATACCGGAAATCAACAGTTGCTTGGTCTCGGCATTGTTTTCATAACGGGTGGTAAGATCCTCCTCGAGCAGCTTTGCGATACCGGTGGAAATCTTATCCTCGTCGCCCTTTGCCAGCGGCGTAATGCACTGGGTTAAGAAAGGCTCAGGGAAGTCAATACCCTTATACTTAATATCCTTAGCGGAAGCAGTCAGCGTATCACCCGTATTGACGGTTGCCAACTTTGCAGTCATACCGATATCGCCGCAGCAGAGTGCGTCAACCTCGGTCTGTTTCTTGCCGCGGATGGTATAGATATGCGCCATTTTTTCCGTGCCGCCGCCTGTGGTATTGCGAAGCACCATATCGCGGGTCAGATTGCCGTTCATAACCTTAAAGAAGGACATCTTACCAACGAACGGGTCTGCCACGGTCTTAAAGACGAACAGGGAGGTTTCGCCCTCGGGATTGATCTCGATCTCATCCTCGCCGTCCTCGGTTACGATGATCTCGTTGCCTCTTGCAGTCGGACGCGGGAAGGAGTGTGCGATGGTGTCAAGTACCGCTGTTACGCCCCACATTTTTGTAGCGGAGCCGCAGAATACGGGAACGATCTCGCCGTTGATGATGCCCTCGTGCACCGCGTTCATCGCTTCGTTATAGGTGATCGGCTCTTCGTTGAAGAACTTATCCATCAGATCATCGCTGGTCTGTGCGATGGATTCATACAGCATAGAACGGTATTCCTCAGCGATCTCCTTAAAGCCATCCGGAATTTCGGAAACGAGGTTGGAGCCGGTCTTGTCATAAACCTCTGCCTTCATATCAATAAGGTTCAAAAAGCCGGTAACCTTGTCGCCGTCGATCATCGGAATGAGCAGCGGACATACGGTTACGCCAAACTTTTCGCGCAGGGCGTCAAATACCTTCTTAAAGCGCGCCTCGCCGTCATCAAAACGGTTGATGAAGAATGCCTTTGGAATGTTCAAGGATTCTGCCATATCCCAAGCCAGCTCCGTACCGACTTCCACGCCGCTTCTGCCGTCAACGACGATCAGGGCGGAGTCAGCTACGCGCGTACCCTCAAGGACCTCACCGACAAAATCAAGATAGCCGGGAGTATCAATAATATTGATCTTGCTGTCCATCCACGCAAGCGGTTCAATGGTGGTGGAAAGCGAGAAGCCGCGTCTGATTTCCTCGGGATCATAGTCGCTCACGGTATTTCCCTCAGGAGTTTTGCCGAGTCTGTCGGTCGCTTTCGCAAGGTAGAGCATAGCTTCGCAAAGCGATGTTTTTCCGCTGCCACCGTGACCTAACAGGGCAACATTACGAATACTTTTTGTGGTGATCTTGTCCATTGTGAAATTCTCCTTTTCTGATGATAATCTACGGGAACGTATACGAGTCCGGCTTTGCCGAGCCGCGAGCGAATATAACAATTTGGTCAAGTTTTATAAATTATGATATTCGAATACCGCTTCCACTGACTATTATACAATAATCAGAACCATTTTGCAATAGGTTTAGGAAATATTTTCACCATCGGAACAGAGAAATCACCGCCCTGTTTTTGTGTATTTTAACGAAAGAGCTTCCCTTGCCATGTGCCGCGTTCGTAAAACAAACGGTCAATGGTATTCATGACCACCAGCTTTTTCTGACTCCAAAGTGGCGCGATGAGCGCATCTGCCATGCCGTCGCCCGTCAATCTGCCGATAACCGTCTCCGGCGGCATGATTTCAAGCTGGCGGACCACAATATCCGCGTATTCATTCAGAGAAAGGCAGGAAAATTCGCCGCGTGCGTACATCTGCGCCAAAGGCGTGCCATCGATCACATGCAGAAGATGCAGCTTGAGCTGATCAGGGTGAAGTGCGGCGACCGCATGCGCCGTTTCCAGCATCATTGCCGCATTTTCGCCGGGTAATCCGTTGATGAGATGCACCCCGATATGGATCTTGTCCGAAGCGGCACGCAGTTTTGCGTATCCGTTATGGAATTCGGCGAAGGTATGCCCGCGATGGATACGAGCGGCGGTGGCATCGTGCACGGTCTGAAGCCCAAGCTCCACCGTCAGAAAGGTGCGCTCCGCCAGCTCTGCCAGATATGCGATCACATCATCGGGTAAGCAATCGGCACGGGTGGCGATGGAAAGCCCCACCACCTGCGGAAACGCAAGGGCGGCTTCGTATTTTTCGCGCAGAACCTTCACAGGGGCATAGGTGCCCGTAAAAGCCTGAAAATAGGCGATGCAAAGTGGATCTGTCCACTTGGAAGACAACTTTTCCCGCGCCGTTGCCAGCTGATTGGCGATGGGAACGGAAGCATCCGCGCAGAAGTCCCCCGAGCCGCGCGCCGAGCAGTAAATGCAACCGCCCTCGCCGCGCGTTCCATCGCGATTCGGGCAGGTGAAGCCGCCGTCAAGGGGCAACTTCGCGCATTTTGCGCCAAATTTCGTGCGAAGATAGTAATCATAAGAATGATACCGCTTATTGGAATCGCTGTAGGGGAAGGGATTGGTTTGGGCTTGTGTGGGCATAGATGGCTCCTTTAGAGTGTTATACTATGATGATAGCACAAATCCGAAGGAAATTCAAGAGATTTTGCGTAAAACCCTTGACAAACGGGAATTATTATGGTAGAATATTATAGTAATCGCATATGCGAGTGTAGTTCAATGGTAGAATTCCAGCCTTCCAAGCTGGTCGCGTGGGTTCGATTCCCATCACTCGCTCCATATAAGGAAATCCGCTTGTCGCCTGACAAAGCGGATTTTTTCTTGTTTGCGCCTGACAATTTCGTGCGTGTAATGCGCGAATGATTCCGCAATAACGCTGATGTATATACGCGATTTTTGAAAGCAATCTGCCACGAATCTGCCACGAAATGATACAAAGACACCGCCGAGGAATACCCCCGGCGGTGCGCTGATCGTCGTGCCGCCGCATTACGACTGGTACATGCAAATGAGCCGCCTCTGCCGCCGTATCTATGAGGATTACAACGACAGAGCAGAACTGATGGGCATGGATGAATGCTTCCTTGATGTCAGCGGTTACGAACGCTATCTCAAAAAAGCGGCGAAGAGGTGGCACAAGAGATCCGCGCGCGCATGCCTTGCCAACGGCGCGGCTCCGCGCGAAAAAAGCGCGAGCTGATCATGCCAAACTCGCGCTTTTTGGGGACAGCGATATAAATGCAAGCCATCGCGCCGACAGAGCCGACGAAATGCCGATGAAAAAGGATGAAGGGTATTGCCCTTCATCCTTTGCTTGATTTATTTATTGAGATCCGCGGGGTTGAAGGAGCTGTAAACGTACTTAATAACGTCGCCTTCTTTAATGGTGTTGGTGTTTGCCTTGCCGGAGGAGGGCTCCATATCGTTCAGGTAGTACATCCAGTAGTAAACCAGACCGTCGCCGGACTGATCTGCGCCCAAATCCTTGTAGTCAAGAATGTCAACAATGGACGACTCGTCTTCATTCAGTGTGTAGCTGATTTCGTTAATGATCAGCGCTTCGCGAACTGCTTCCAGAACAGTGGGGTTGGTGCTCTCAATGGTAATGGGAGTGTCAAGGATCGGGTTTTCGGGATCATCTGCGACGATCTGAACGGTTACGTTGACTTTTACTCTCGGTTCACCGCAGGATACCACGCAAAGAGCGAGCATAGCGAAAGCGAGTACGAGTGCAAGAATGCGAATTTTTTTCATTTGAATAATCCTCCTAAATTTTCAAAAATATAAGCAGCGGTGCGTGAATCGAAATCTGCCCATTCAGCATCGCCTCGATCCAATCAATTTGCTTATGCGTATATTATACTATCAAAAAATCTTTTTGTCAAGGGAATTTGATGATTTTTAGCTTCACACTGTATAAAAATGGTACGATTCGTGCATTGTAACAAATTGCATGAATCAAATTGTGCAAATTGGCAATTAATTCAAAAAAATCACCGCAAGGTTCAAATATGCCGCAAAAACGAGCCATGCGAGATAAAGTGCGATGGCAAATCCCGCCGGCTTAAAGATCCGCCAAAAGCTGAAAAGCACCGGTATGCTCAGCAAGATCATCATTAAGATCGCAAGAAATGCCGCAAAATACGCACCCGCACCAAAGAACAGCGGCGCCCAGATAAAATTGAAGATCATCTGCAAAATAAAAAACAGAAGCCCCTTATATTTATCCGATTCAAGGGCGCGCTCCTTTGCGCATGCAACTGCACCCGCCGCGCCGCCGATCAGCACGTAGAGAACGCTCCATACCACAGGAAATACGATGGCAGGCGGTGCGCCGATGGGCTTATTCAACTCGTAATACACGGCAGGCTCGCCTGCCGCAAATGCGCTCAGCGCACCGCACAAAAGCACGATCACCGCCCCTATGATCATACAGCGCAGATTCATGCGGCAAAGTTCCGCACGGATGCGAAGAAGCAGCTTCGATTTGTCTGATTTCAGTTTGTTCATAAAAAAATCACCTCACACCAATGTATGAGGTGATTTTGCACTTTATGTCTGCGGTTTTCTGACAGAGGAGGAATTTTCGTCGTTGTTCTCGTCGTCCTCGATGTCCTCGATGTCGTCCTCGTTATCCTCCGTCAGATCGTCATCGGGGTCCTTCGGCTCCGTATCCTCGGTCGTTTCTTCCGGCTCCGGAGGCTTGTGCGCCGTGCAGGTTCGATTGTAGTAGGGTTTTCCGCTCGTATCGGTGTAGCCGGGATACATGCCTTCCTCATACATGCCCGCATAGAACGGCACATCCGCAGTTTCGGGCAGAACGGTATCAGCAGGCATATCGCGGTAGGTGTACTGGGTATCCGTCACTTTCACGTTGGCGGGGAATTCACGGTCGGCTCGGATCAATCCCACCTGCTTGAGGCTATCCTTAGGGCAATACTCGGTTGCAATGGCGCCGGTGGAGGTATCATAATTTACCGCAACATGACAGTCGCAATATTCCGTCGGAACAGTTGAGGCGGTGAAATAGCCCGTTTCCGCGCGATTTCCGCGAGGATCGAGGTAGCACGCCTGACTCATCAGCTTGCCGGAATCGCGGCAATAGGTGGCGGTGACGATGCCGTCCGCCGTTTCAAAGGTTTGAATCGGCTTTCCGCTTTCCAAAATCGGCTTGTGGAGCTCGGTCATAATGATATCCCACGCCACGGTGGAGGGACTCCATGACAGCGTACCGAGGGATTGCGGCTGTTCATAGCCGAACCAAATGCCGCCCACATAATACGGTGTGTAGCCGATAAACCAACGGTCCACGTCGCTGGAGGAGGTACCGGTCTTGCCGGCAACATTGATCTTATTGCGGAGTGTCACCGAGGTCGCGGTACCGCGGCTGACAACATTCTGGAGCATTTTCGTCATGAGCGATGCAGTCTGCTCGCTGATGACAACATAGCTTTCCGCATCGTTTTCCAACACCACATTGCCCTCGGAATCCAGCACCTTGAGCCATGTGCGCGGTTTGTTGTAAACGCCGCCGTTTGCGAAAATCTGATATGCGGCGGTGATCTCCAAATTGGTCACGCCGTAGTTCATACCGCCCAGTGCCAGGGGCGACAGATCCTTATCGGTGATGCCGATGCCGCCCGGCAGGGTGGCATATTCGATAAAGCTTTCCATTTGAAGCTTGTTCTTGACGAAATCGAAGGCTTTATCCACGGTCAGTTCCTGCAGAATGCGTACCGCTACGGTATTCACCGAGCGTGTCACCGCATCATGCACGGTAGTTTTGCCGTTATAAACCTCGGGCAGATTCTTCGGCCAAGCGATAGGATTCGTCTTCTCCTCGTCATCGCTTGCGTAATTGAAGATCACGGGCACGTCATCGTAAACACTGCCGTAGGTGATCAGCCCATATTCCAGCGCGGGCGCATATACGGACAGCGGCTTGATGGAGGAACCGGGCGAGCGAGTCGCATCGGTCGCCAGATTGTAAAGAAGATTCGCCTGCTTTTCACCGCGTCTGCCCGCGATGGCAAGCACATCACCCGTAGCCGGATCAATGATGATTCCCGATGCCTGCGGCTGAACCGCATTACGGGTTCGTGGGAAATTGGCATCGTTGATAAACACTTCGTCCAATGTCGCCTGCACCGTCGGATCCTGGAGCGTGATAATCTGCAGACCGCCGGTATAGATGAGGTTGAACGCCATTTCTAAGTTGTAGCCCTTTTCCGCAACAAACGCAGCGGCAACCTCACGCATCACCTGGTCGGTATACCATGAATTGGTGGAAACAGAGGCATCGGAAGCGCGTCCCTGATAATCAAGAGTGAGCTCCTTCTCATAAACAGAGTCAAACTCCGCCTGCGTAATATAGCCGTATTGAAGCATACGCCGCAGAACGGTTTTGCGCCGTTCCGCCTGCTTTTCGGGGTTCTGTACGGGATCATAGCGGGTGGGCGAGTTGGTAATCGCCGCGATGGCAGCACATTCGATGAGCGACAGCTCGCTGACATCCTTGTTAAAATAGGTATACGCCGCCGCCTGCACGCCGTAGCAGTTCTGCGAGAGATAGATGTTGTTGAGATACAGTTCAAGAATCTGCGTCTTATCGAGCTGCTTTTCCAAATTGATGGCGCGCAGGATCTCCTGGATCTTTCGTTGGGGCGTATAATCGCGCTCCTGCGTCAGATTCTTGATCGTCTGCTGCGTGATGGAGGAGCCGCCGCCCGAATCTTCCTTGAAGGGGATGATATAGTGAATAATCGCACCGCCTGTACGGAGCCAGTCCACACCGTTGTGTCCCCAAAAGCGGTGATCCTCCACGGCAACAAAGGCGTCGATCAGATTCTCGGGCATCTTTGTATAGGACACCCATACGCTGTTTTCGGAGCCGAAAAGCTGCTCATCCTTAATTTCCACCATGTTTCCGATGCGGTTTTCGCGATCAGTATAATCCATGTAGAAAATTTTCGATGTCTGATTGGAATTCACGCGAAAAACCGTGGGGTCAATCGTGGGATCAATGTTGTTTTTGACATATACCGCAAAAACCGTTCCCACAATGATGCCTGTGGTCAGACCGATCAGAAGCACTGTCAGCAGTGCATTCAAAATATAGGAAAACAGACGTCCGATGATCGTTCCTGCCAGCCGTCCCGACTTTTGAACCTCCGCCGACCAATTTGTTTTCGGTGCGGAAGGTTTTTTCACATTTCTATTCAAAGCTTTGATGTTCCCTTCTTTGATAAGATATACGCTTTAGACGAAATATTTTCGAAAAAGTTCTTTTTAGATACTTTATTATATCACAGTTCGTTAAACAATTTGTGAATTTCCCGTCGATTCGGAAAAATTTACAATTCCGTCGGCGCAATATCCGTCTGTGTCTGCGTCTGCGTTTGTGCCGATGCCGTTTCTGCAAGGTGCGCTTCGCAGGCGCGGCCGTAAATGCCCGCAAGCAAGGCAATGAGCAGTCCAACCAACAGTCCGTCCGCATCAAATCCCAAGGACAAACGGATAATATCCGGCTCCGTCACAAAGGTTTTGACAAGCAGATAATTGTAAAACCGTCCCGCAGTCTGCAAAACCGTGATGCCGATTGCCGATGACAGCGCAATATACAGCATATAACGGGCATTTTTGAGGTGGTAATATGCGCCCGATGCAATATTTGCAAGCAGCTTTGACAAAAACAGCGATACGGGAGCCAGCATGCAGCAGAACGCGGCTGTCATCAAAAGCTGGGCATAGATGACCGTTTTGATGTCCGCAGGCATGACCAATGCATACGCAGCATCGACGCGGATGCCGCTGCCGATATAGATGGAATAGGATTCCTTGCCGTTTGCGCTCATAAACGGCGGAAGAAGCATTTCTTCAACAGGCAAATTGACGAGCAGAATGATCAGCGCCACAATACCAGACAGCAAGATCAGTAAGATGGACGTGTAATATAATAGCTTAAAAAGGGGCGCGGCAGGCTTTGCCAGCACCGTGATAGCTCCGTAAGCGTGCTTGGCACGGAGCTTTTTCGTCTTTGCCATATCAATCACCCATGCCTTCGCAGGAGCGAAGGCTTCCTTTTATCAAAATTTTTGGCAGTTTATTCCGGCAAATCGCGGCTATTCGCCGCGAAGGCAAAAATTCGTAATGTGTGAAAAATTGATTTTTCACACGATTGCCTCCTTATTTAACTACAACATTTTCGTCGCCGAGAAGTGCTCGAAGCTCGCCGATCACAAAATCGGATGCCGCCAGCTTGACATCGGTCATCCGCTTGTACTGCGCACTTTGTTTGTCATAAAAGATCACCTCAGCGGAGCCGTCACAGAAGATCCGCACAAGATTCTCCGCCTTTTTGAAGGTTTCGTCTGTTTCGTCGGCACATTCCACCCGAAGAAATACCTTCGTCGGCGCCCTTGCGGGAGACATTTGCTGAGACGGCAGGCGATAGACCGACGCGGGCGGAACTGCGTTCTGCACGCGAACGTGATACACCCCATCCGAGGGGGCGGATGCCGATCCGTTTGATAGCGATTTGGAAGGTGCCGATGGTGGAACGTTTTTTTGCCGTGGCTGTTCCGCGACGAGCGGAACCTGCGCCTGCCCATCGAAATGCGCGTTGTCAATCAGCGGCAGCACGGAGCGGCAAAGCAGCTTTGGCTCCTCGTCATCGCGCACGGAGATCTGTCCAACCACCGCCAGCGCAATATCCACTGTCAAAAATCCGCTTACCTTTTCATATACCTGCGGAAAAACGATGACCTCCATTTCGCCAAAGCGATCCTCCAGCGTAAGGAATGCCATCTGCGCGCCGTTTTTGGTCATTTTCAGCTGTTTTTTCGTCAGAATGCCGCAAACGGTGACCGTCTGCTTGTCCCTAAACGACAGCTCCGATTCCTGCTCCTCATCGAAGGCTGACAGAATATCTCCCGTGTTCACCGGCGATATTTTTTGCACATGGGCGGAGTAATCCTCTAACATATGCCCCGAAAAATAGATGCCCGAGCATTCTTTTTCCAGCCGCAGCTTCTCGCGGAAGCTAAGCTCCGGCACATCGGGGTACTCGAAATTCTGCGGCGCGGCATTCACATCCACCCCCATGGAAAACAGATCGAGCTGTCCCTCCACATTGGTACGATTTTTCTCCTGATAATGATCCACGATTCGCTCATACATCAAAAGAAGCTTCCTGCGGAAGACTCCCAGCGAATCGAAGGCGCCGCTTTTGATGAGCGCTTCGATCTGCCGCTTGTTCATATCCTGACCGTACATGCGCTCGACAAAATCCTCGAAGGAGCGGAACAGTCCGTGTTCTCTCTCCCGTCGGATGCGCTCGATGAAGCCTTCACCGAGATTTTTGAGCGCCAAAAGTCCAAATCGGATATAGCGGTCGTCTCCCGAAACGATGGCGTGAAAATGCGCGGTAGATTCGTTGATGTCGGGCGGAAGGATCCGCACACGGAATCGGGTGCATTCCGCCACATATTCGGCGGTTTTTGCCGCATTTCCCATGACCGAGGTCATGAGTGCCGCTAAATATTCGCAGGGATAATGCCGTTTGAGATAGGCGGTGCGATAGGAAAGCATCGCATATGCCGCCGCATGGCTCTTGTTGAAGGCATAGCTGGCAAAGCCTGACATTTCATCGAACAGCTCATTTGCCGCAGCCTCATCAACGCCATTCTGCTTTGCGCCCGCTACAAAGGAGGTGCGCTCCTTTTCCATTTCGTCCGCCTTTTTCTTCGCCATCATGCGTCGCACCAGATCGGCTCTGCCAAAGGTATAGCCCGCCACGGTGCGACAGACCTGCATGACCTGCTCCTGATAAACAAGACATCCGTATGTGACATCTAAAATCGGCGCAAGAAGCGGAATTTTATAGGTGATCTTATCCCGATTTTTGCGATTTTCGATGTATTTCGGGATGGAATCCATCGGACCGGGACGGTATAGCGAAATTGCCGCAATGATATCCTCGATGCAATCGGGGCGAAGCTGTGTCAGCATCTGACGCATGCCGCCCGACTCCAACTGAAAAACGCCATCCGTATTTCCCGAGGCGATCAGCTCAAAGGTTTTCGCATCGTCCATCGGCAGCGCTTCCACGGAGAAGTCAGGCTCTCTTTCGCGAATCTGCTTCTCGGTGTCGGAAATAATCGTCAAATAGCGAAGTGCGAGAAAGTCAAATTTGAGCAGTCCCAGCTTCGCCACCGTATCCATATCAAACTGCGTGACGGGCATCGTTCCGTTCAACGCAAGCGGCACATATTCGCTGACGGGACGGTCGGTGATCACCACGCCCGCCGCGTGGGTGGAGGAATGCCGCGGCATACCCTCAAGTGCCTTTGCCGTTTCAATCAGACGCTGTACCTGTGGAGAATCCTCCATCGTTTCCCGCAGTTCCTTGGAGGAAGAAAGCGCGGTTTCCAGCGTCATATCCAGGGCGTGGGGAATGCATTTTGCCACCGCATCCGTATCGGCGTAGCTCATGCCAATGGCGCGACCAACATCGCGCACCACCGCCCTCGCCGCCATGGTTCCGAAGGTGATGATCTGCGCCACATGGTCATCCCCATATCGGCGGCGCACGTAGTCGATCACCTCGTCGCGGCGATTGTAGCAAAAATCAATATCAAAGTCGGGCATGCTCACGCGCTCGGGATTGAGGAATCGCTCAAAGAGCAAATCAAAGCGGAGCGGATCCAAATCAGTGATGCCAAGCAGAAATGCCACAAGACTTCCCGCACCCGATCCGCGTCCGGGACCCACGGGAATGCCCTCCGATTTTGCAAAGCCCACGAAATCCTGCACGATCAAAAAATAATCCGCATAGCCCATGCGTATGATCACATCAAGCTCATATTCGATGCGCTCGCGATATTCCGCCTCCGGATGCTTGTCCGTATAGACAATGCGCCCCATGGCAAGCCGTTTTTGCAGTCCCTCATAGGCAAGTCGACGCAGATAATCCGCAGGAGAAGTGCCGTCTTCCGTTTGGAAGGCAGGCAAATAGAGCTTCGAAAAATCAAAATCAAAGCTGCACTTTTCCGCAATTTCCACCGTATTGGCGATGGGATCCCCCGTCGGCTCCGTTGCATACGCGCCGAACAGTTCCCGCATTTCCTCGGTAGATTTATAATAAAATTCGTCCGTTTCAAAGCCGATGGGTCTGCCGTCGGTAATGACATTACCCGTCTGAATGCACATGAGAATGGCTTGACTGTCCGCATCCTTTTTGCGCAGATAATGCACATCGTTTGTGGCGACCATGGGGATCGACAGTTCTCTTGAAAGCCGCACGATGCCGCGATTGACCGTTTTTTGCTCCTCGATGCCATGATCCTGCAATTCAAGGTAAAAATCCTCGCCGAACAGCTCCCGCATGCAAAGCGCATGCTCCTTTGCCGCATCGTAATTTCCTTCCGCCAACGCGCGCGGGATCTTGCCCGCCAGACATGCGGACAACGCCACAAGCCCCTCGTGATGAGCTTGCAGCAGCTCCATATCCACGCGGGGTTTCGAATAAAAGCCTTCGGTGAAGGCTTTTGTCACCATGTGTATCAGATTTTTGTAGCCGATCTCGTTTTTGACAAGCAGTACCAAATGAAAGCTGGAGCTATCCTCGCCATGCTCCTTGTCGAAGCGGCTTCTTCTTGCCAGATACACCTCACAGCCGATGATCGGTTTGATACCCGCCGCCTTGCAGGCGTTGTAAAACGCCACCGTGCCGTACATGACACCGTGATCGGTGATCGCCACCGCCGTATGGCCGCATTCCTTTGCGCGCGCGGGAATATCGGCGACGCGGCAGGCGCCGTCAAGCAGACTGTATTCGCTGTGAAGGTGAAGATGAACGAAATCAGACATAATAAGTCCCTTTTTGTTGACATCCGCCGTGCGCACGCGACAAGATCATTGCCTCATGCCTTCCACGACATGATTTTTTTCAGACGGTGATTTACGCCGGATTTGGTGATGGGCGGATCATGCAGTGCCGCTAACTGCAAAAGCGTGACGGCATCGTTTTCCAACCGCAAATATGCGGTTTTTCTTAATTCCTCGGGCATGCGTTCGATCTCGCCCGATTCGATCAGCGCGCGAATGGCGGCAATCTGATCTCCCGCCGCCGCCACAGTCTTGCCGATGTTGGCAAGCTCTCCGTTTGCGATCCGATTGGCGTCCGAGCGAAGCTCTCGCTCGATTTTTTTGTTCATCAGCGTAAATGCCGCACCGTTCGCCCCAATCAGGGCGAGAAAATTTTCAATGCTCGCGCTGTCCTTATAATAGAGCACATGCTCCGTTTTGCGCGTCATGCGCTTGGGCTCCAGCGAAAGCTCCGCCAAAAAGGCGGCAAGTGTCTCCGCCGGTGCCTCCGAGGTGAAGCTCATCTCCAAATGATAGCTTTTCTCCGGATCCGTCACCGTGCCTGCGGCAAGAAATGCGCCCCGCAAAAATGCGCCCTGGCAATTCTGGCAGACAAACATTTCGCGCTTCAGCGCACTTTCGGGATCCTCCGGCAGATAGTGGAAGCCCTTAAACAGTCTCTCCAGCTCTTTTTTCTGCGGGACGGTGATTTTACAGCTCCGCTTTTCATCCGCATCGCCGCTTTTCTTTTCGGTGATATAAAGATTGCCTTCGATATGATGTTGATCATGCAACCATTTGATGGCGAGTGCGGCAGTTTCCTCGCTGGTGGTCACAAGCTTGCATTTTTGCCTTGTAAAAACGCCCGCCGCATACAGCATGCCGTAAAGCGCCGCCCGCCGACAGCAGTCGTGCTTCATCGATTCCGACAGCTCCACAAGGCTCGCCTTTGTGTCCTGTGCAAATGACATCTTTATGACTATAGCTTTTGCAAGGCAAAAGCCTTCCTCCAATGCATTTGAAAGTAAAACTTTCAATTTGAAAGCGCATCTTTCAAATTTTAGGTCTTCGTAATATCTCTGTGAATGGTTACGGTTTTGTAACCGATCTGACGAATGTGCGTCGACAATGCCTCGGCAATGGCAACCGAGCGGTGCTTTCCGCCGGTGCAACCGATGGCGATGATGAGTTGTGCCTTCCCCTCTCGCTGATACAGCGGCAGAAGAAAATCCGCCATCTCCTTCAGTTTGCCCACAAATGTGCAGGTCTCCTCATGGGAAAAGACAAATTCACGCACCGATGCTTCGAGTCCCGTATGCGCCCTCAGTTCCTCGTGATAATACGGATTCGGGAAACAACGCACATCAAATACAAGATCCGCTTCCGTCGCCGCGCCGTGCTTAAAGCCGAAGGACATGCAGGTAACAAGCAGACCGTTTGTACTGCCCGCATTGACAATGCCGCAGATCTTCTCTTTGAGCTGTGCAGGTGTGAGCTTGGTGGTGTCGATGGTGTAATCCGCGCGTTCCCTCGCGGGAGCAAGCATGATCCTCTCCAGCCGCAATGCTTCTGCAATGGTGATATTTTTTGCGGTCACAAGCGGATGGGTGCGTCTTGTGAATTTATAGCGGCTGATGATGACCGCATCCTCGCAATCGAGAAAGATCGTACTGCATCCAAAACCACGTCCGGTCAAATCGTTAAGTCCCGCAAACAGCGTTTCAAACTCCACTTCACCGCGGATATCCACGATGAAAGCCACCTTGGACAGCCGTCCCGGCGTTGCGCTGTACAATTCCGCAAACTTGGGGATCAACTGCGAGGGCATATTGTCGATGCAGTACCAGCCAAGATCCTCCAGCGTATTCGTCGCCTGCGATTTGCCTGCCCCCGACATACCGGTGATAATTAAAAATTCCACGTTATTTTTCCTCTTTTTGGGGATCGTTCGGTCAATATTCGATGTACCGAATCTCCCGTTCTATGGTTTTTCCGAACTGTCGCAAGATCTCCGTCTGAACGATTTCGGTCAGCACTCTGACATCCGCCGCCGTAGCATCGCCGAGATTGACGATGAATCCCGCGTGCTTTTCCGATACAGCGGCACCGCCCACACGGCGCCCCTTCAACCCCGCTTGTTCGATCAGCATGGCGGTGATAAAGCCGTTTCCACGCTTGAATACGCTGCCCGCATTGGGAAGCTCCAGCGGCTGCTTTTCGCGGCGGCACGACATGACGTCTGCCATGCGTGCCTCAATTTCCCCTTTGTCGCCCTCACGCAATCGAAAAGCGGCGGAAAGCACAATCTTCTGCGAATCCATATATGCGCTCTGCCGATAGGCAAAGGCGTGATCTTCGCCTTCAAATGTGCCGCATTTTCCGCTTTCGCTGTCATAAAAGCAACTCTGCACCACGACTTGCGACATCTCGCCGCCGTAGGCGCCCGCATTCATATAAACACCGCCGCCCACCGTTCCGGGAATGCCGTAAGCAAATTCCAGTCCCGTCAGGGACCGTTTTGCCGCCTCTGCCGCCGCATGTGTCAGCGATACGCCTGCGTCTGCATAAAGAAGCCCATCGCGAAACGCGATCTTCTTCATGCCGGTAAGAATGACCACCGCACCGCGAAAGCCTTCGTCCGCAAACAGCACATTGGTACCGTTACCAAGCACCATCGTGCGGATGCCCTCCTCGCGTAGCAGTCCTAACGCGCGCACCGCCTCCTCGCAGGATCTCGGGAATACCGCCAACGCGGCGGGACCTCCGATGCGAAAGCTGGTATGTGCCGAAAGAGGCTCTTGCTCTTTGTATGCAATTTTGTTTTCGGCAAGAGAGCGGACTGCGCGGGAAACATTCATGCTGTGTACTCCTTCATATGCGTTGATAAAGTCATCTCTGAACATTCGACAGCATCCGTATTCAGAGATTCTCTTAAGGATCCGATACCGTATTGTATGCCAATGTCCGCCATTACGACACCGAATGCACGGCGCTCCGCGTATTCAATGTCAAACAGCGACGTTTTTTGCTTATTTCGCGATGAATTTGTGGAATACCTTCTTGCCCTTCTTGACAATGACGCCTTCCTTCAGCTTTTCTGCCGAAACCGTGGTGTCAAAGCGTTCCACCTTGACATCGTCCACCGTAATGCCGCCCTGTTGGATCAGGCGCTTTGCATCGCCCTTGGAGCCGGACAGTTTGCCTGCAACCAGCAGATCGACCACGCTGACATCACCGTCAGCTTCGATTTCGGTGGTGGGCATATCCGCGCTGACACCGCCGCCGACAAAGAGTGCCTTTGCCGCTTCGAGCGCCTTGTCCGCTTCTTCCTTGCCGTGAACCATGTTGGTCAGCTCGTATGCAAGGATCTCCTTCGCCTTATTGAGGTCTGCGCCCTCCCATTTTGCCATTTCTTCGATCTGGTCCATGGGAAGGAAGGTGAGCATGCGAATGCACTTGATAACGTCCGCATCGCCAACATTTCGCCAATATTGGAAGAAATCAAAGGGCGAGGTCTTGTTGGGATCCAGCCAAACCGCATTGCCCGCCGTTTTGCCCATCTTATTGCCGTTGCTGTCGGTGAGAAGGGTGATGGTCATGGCATGTGCATCCTTGCCCAGCTTCTTGCGGATCAGCTCCGTGCCGCCGAGCATATTCGACCACTGGTCGTCGCCGCCGAATTCCATATTACAGCCATATTTCTTGAACATATAGTAGAAATCGTAGGACTGCATGATCATATAGTTGAATTCAAGGAAGGAAAGTCCCTTTTCCATGCGGTTCTTATAGCATTCCGCACGCAGCATATTGTTGACGGAGAAGCATGCGCCTACCTCGCGCAGAAGCTCCACATAATTGAGCTCCAACAACCAATCCGCATTGTTGACCATCATCGCCTTGCCTTCGCCAAAGTCGATGAATTTTTCCATCTGACGCTTAAAGCATTCCGCGTTGTGATCAATATCTTCTTTAGTCAGCATTTTACGCATATCCGTGCTGCCGGGGGGGGCGCCGATCATGGTGGTGCCGCCGCCGATGAGCGCGATGGGCTTGTTGCCTGCCATCTGCAGGCGCTTCATCAGGGTGAGCGCCATAAAATGGCCTGCCGTCAGCGAGTCTGCGGTGCAGTCAAAGCCGATGTAGAAGGTCGCCTTGCCGTTGTTGATCATTTCGCGGATATGCTCCTCATCCGTTACCTGTGCAATGAGGCCGCGTGCTTTCAGTTCTTCAAATAATTGCATGTTTATACCATCCTTCAAAATTATATCTTATTTAATTTATTTTTCATACTTTTCATCAATCATTTCCCTTGCGGTTTCAAGCAGACGATCGGTGATGTGAATGCCGCCCATAATGCGGGCAACCTCCTCCACTCTGCCTTCCTTGGAAAGGGGCGTAACGGTGGTTAGAACCCTGCCATCTGCCTCCCGCTTGGAAATGAGATAATGATGCTCTGCTCTTGCGGCGATCTGCGCCGAATGCGTCACGCATAATACCTGACCGGACGAAGTGTCCGTCAGCTTTCTCAGCTTGATGCCGATCTTTTGGGAGGTTTTACCCGATACGCCCGTGTCGATTTCATCGAAAATGAGCGTGGCCGGCGCATCCCGCTCCGCGAGAACGCTTTTGACAGCCAGCATAATACGGGAAAGCTCGCCGCCCGATGCAATTTTTGCAAGCGGCTTTAGCGGCTCACCCTTATTGGTCGCAATCAGAAATTCCACTTCGTCCACACCGCGCCTGCCAAAATCGCTTCCGCCATCCGCATCCGATCGGGGCTTCACACCCGCGCTGAAGCGAACACCGCCCATATCAAGATAGGAAAGCTCCTCCACAATGCGCGCCTCTAACTTTTCCGCCGCTTGTCTGCGGCGCTCGGAAAGCGCCGCCGCCTGTGCCGCCAAAATCGGCAGTAGTCGCTCTCTTTCGACGGTAAGCTCCGTCAACTTTTCCTCCGAGAGCTCAATGGCTTCCAATTTTCCCTTCGCATCCGAAAGAAACGCCAGCACATCGGGAACGGTATCGCCGTATTTGCGCTCCAGCTTGGCAATTTCGTCAAGCCGCGTTTCAATTTTATCAAGCGCACCCGTGGGATCTTCGCCCGCCTCCTCGGCAAGCGCGCCCACAGAAAGCGCAATATCTTCAAGCTCATAGATCATGGCATCTAATTTCTCCGCCATGCCTCCCGCATCCGCCATCACAGGGGAGAGAGCATCCAATGCCTTCACGGCACGCTTGATTTTATCAAGCGCGGAAGTGTTCTTTTCGTTACGGTATAGAAGCGAAACGATGGATTCGGAAAGCCGCGCGATTTTTTCACTGTTCTGTAGCTTGGCGCGTTTTTCAAGCAGGCGATTTTCCTCGTCGGGCTTCAGCTTTGCGGCTTCGATTTCGTCAATCTGAAAACGAAGGAATTCCAGTCGCTGCGCCTTTTCACGCTCATCCTTGGAAAGCGCCGTGATTTGTCTGCCAAGCTCACAGAATTTATCATAGCTTTTTCCGTAATCGTCAAGCTCTGCCTCCATGTCGGCGAATTCGTCCAAATAGAGGATGTGGTTCTCCGGCATGAGCAGTGCCATATTATCATGCTGACCGTGGATGCCGATGAGAAATTTCATCGCCTCTCGTTGGAGAGACAGGGGAATAACTCTGCCGTTTAGCCGCGTCTGCGATTTCCCCGCGATGGTGATGGTCCGCTGAAACATCAGCACGCCGTCCTCGTCGGGCGAAATACCAAGCTCTGACAGCGCGTGAAGTGTATGGACGGACAGCTCTCCGAACACCGCCGCCACCTGCGCCGTTTCCTCACCGCTTCGAATTAAATCCTTTGATGGTTTTGCGCCGCAGATGAGCGACAGGCTGTCGATGATGATCGACTTGCCCGCGCCTGTTTCGCCCGTTAAAACCGTAAAGCCCGACCGGAAATCAATATCTGCCGATTTGATGACAGCAATGTTTTCTATATGAAGGGAACACAGCATGGCATTCACCGTCCTTTCGTCTGAAAACGGCCGTTTTCGCTCTTTGTTTTCGCGTGGAGTTTAGCGCGTCTCGCTGACAAGCTCGCTTAAATAGGCGGCAAACATCGAGGCGGCATCATTGGTGCGCAGAACAATAATGACCGTATCATCGCCCGCAACGCTGCCAAGCACATCGCTGCGCTCCAGCGAGTCAATGGCAGCCGCCGCGCCGGGTGCCATGCCTGCGCAGGTTTTGACCACCACAATATTATTTGCCGCATCCACATTTTCCACAGTTTCGGTCAGCAGATTGCGGAATTTTTGGCTCAATGTATTCTCATACTGCATCGGCATGGCATATTTGGGTTTGCCTCCCGAGCCGATCACCTTCTGCAGCTTCATCTCGCGGATGTCCCGCGAAATCGTCGCCTGCGTCACCTTATAGCCTTGCTCCCGCAGGCGCTCGGACAATTCTTCTTGGGTTTCGATCTCATATTCGCCGATCAGTGAAATGATGGCTTCCTGACGATTATACTTCATTTCTGCTCCTTTTTTCTAATGAATCTCCGCCATTTTATGGCGCAATACCTCGTAAAATCCGCCGTCGCGCAAACGGATAAACCCAACACGCACGGGCGAGGTCCTGATCGTAACGCTCTCCCCTTTTGGAAGCTCCCGTATGATGCTTCCGTCAATGCTGATGTAAATATGATCGACCCGTTCGGTGATATTTTTCACCGTCAGCTCCGATTCTGCCGAAAATACCAGCGAAACGGCATTCAGCGAATGCGAGCAGATAGGCGTGACGATCATGGCATCCATACGAGGATCCACCACCGCGCCGCCCGCCGAAAGGGAATATGCCGTGGAGCCCGTGGGCGTTGCGGCGATCAGTCCGTCCGCACGGTAGCGGTTGACGGGATTGCCGTCGCAGAAAAGCTCGACCTCCGCCATATGGAAAATGGATTCACTTCCAATAATGGCATCATTCAGCGCAAAAAAGCGTTCTGTGCCAATCTGCGCCTCCAGCATCATGCGCTGTTCGATGGTATGTTTGTCGGAAAGCAGTCTGTCAAGCTCCGAAAGATCCGCCAGCTCCAGCTCTGCCATATAACCGATGCGTCCGAGATTGATGCCAAGCAAGGGCACCTTGTGCATCGCACAGCGTCTCGCGGCTTCGAGAATGGTTCCATCGCCGCCAAGCACGATCATGGCATCCGGCACCGAGCAGAGTATTTCTGTGGGAACAAATCGAATGTCCGATTCCACACTGTCATACCGCTTGCAAATGCGGCTGTAGTGCGCTTCGTCCATCAGAAGCTCCGCCCTGCCCCGCAGCGATTCAATAACTCGAATCGTGCCGCCTAGGTCCATATCTTTATCTGCATTCGGATAAATTCCGATCGTTTTCAATGAAATTCACCTCACATACGGTGCTAAATACGAGACGGAGCACCGCCGTCATACACGATTTGTTTGATCGTCCTTTGATCAAACCCACCCTCGCTGTCAAAGCCCGCCAGATATTCGCGGTTGCCGTCACCGCCCTCAATGGGCGATGCACACAGACCAAAGCAGAAAAATCCGCAAAGCTCTGCCGCTTTCAGCACGTTTTTGATGACCTCCACATGAACGTCGCGATCCTTTACGATCCCGTTTTTGCCGATTTCGGCGCGCCCTGCCTCAAATTGGGGCTTAATGAGCGCCACAAATCGCCCCTTTGGAATCACAAGCTCCCGTACCGCCGGAAAAATCAGCGCAAGGGAGATAAACGACACATCGCAAACCGCCATTTCGCAGGCGCCGCCGATGTCCTCGGGCTTCATATACCGCGCATTCATTCCTTCAAAGGATGTCACACGGGGATCGCTCTCGATGGTCGCATCCAGCTGTGATCTGCCCACATCCACGCACCGCACCCTTGCGGCGCCGCGCTGCAGCAGACAATCGGTAAATCCGCCCGTGGATGCGCCGACATCCACGCAATCAAGTCCGCGCACATCCAGCGAAAAAGCATCAAGTGCCCGTTCCAATTTCAGACCGCCGCGGCTGACATAGCGCAGCGTTTCGCCAATGACGGCAATTTCGCATTCCTCCGCCACATCGGCAGACGCCTTGCGGATCACTTTTCCGCCTACGCAAATATTTCCGTCAGCGATCATGCGCTTTGCCGCTTCGCGGCTGCGCGCGAGTCCGCGCTCTGATACCAGCTTATCAAGTCTCATCAGAACATCGGGATCACAAACGGAAGCACAATGCCAAGCAGCGCACCCATGAATACCTGCAGGGGCGTGTGACCGATGAGCTCCTTCAGGTTTTTCTCCATATAGCGCGTCTCACCCTTCTGAATATCCCGCACGATGCGGTTGAGCACCTTCGCCTGCTCGCCTGCGGCACGTCTGACGCCTGCGGCGTCATACATAACGATGAACGCAAGCACAAATGCCAGTGCAAATTCAATGGATTGCATTCCCGCCATACGTCCCGTTGCCGCCACCAAAGCACAAACCGTGGAAGAATGAGAGCTTGGCATGCCACCGGATGCCATGATGACAGAAAAGCTGAATTGATGATGTCGTATGACATAGGTAATACATTTGATCGCCTGCGCGCTAAACCAACCGGTAAAGGCGCAAACAAGGATATAGTTCGTAAAAAAATCGGTAATATGACCCATTATTTATGTCCATGGCTTTTGCTAAGCAAAAGCTTCCTTCCTACGGATTTGCGGTGCTTTTTCGGTAAGCGCAGGCCGCAAGATCCGGATTGAAAAAAGTTTCTTTGTCTTAATTTTTTCTGATCAGCAGATACTGCGCCAGATCCGCTAACTTCTCCGCCTTATCATATTGCGCGACCGCCTGTACCGCATCCGCGCTCAAGCGTTCCGCATAGGCGCGGGCATTCTCAATGCCCATATGCGTAACAAAGGTGGTTTTTCCGCTTTCCCTGTCACTGCCGATCGGCTTGCCGAGCGTCTTTTCGTCGCCGATGACGTCCAAAATATCATCGATTACCTGAAACGCTCTGCCAATGCCCGCGGCGTATGGTTCCGCGGCGATGGAAAGGGCTTCCGAGCCGCCGCCCGCGATGCATCCGAGAAGACAGGAACAGCGGATCAGCTCGCCCGTTTTGAGCAATTGCAGTTCTTCCAGCGTCCGTTGATCAAATGTCTCTTTCTCGCCCATCAAATCGAGGATCTGACCGCCGATCATGCCGCATGCTCCGGCGCATTTTGCAAGCAATGCCACCGCTTTTGCATTGGATGCGCCGTCCGCATGCGGATTTTCCGCCGCCGTTCCAAATGCCAAGGTCAACAGCGCATCGCCTGCCAAAAGCGCATTCGCTTCGCCAAAAACCTTGTGGCAGGTCGGCTTGCCGCGCCGCAGATCGTCGTTGTCCATGCAGGGAAGATCGTCATGAATGAGCGAATAGGTATGGATCATTTCGATGGCACAGGCGTATGGCATCGCCGCCGCCTTTGCCGCAGAAGCGTCCTTGCCGCTTTCCGCCGCGGCGATCTCCGCAAAGGTCATCACGAGAAAGGGACGCAGTCTTTTGCCGCCCCCAAGCAGGCTGTAGCGCATGGCATCGTAGATCACCTTATATTTTTCGTTCGATTTCGGCACATAGGCTTCCAGCGCCGCTTCCGTTTCGTCGGCATATGCGGCAAGAAGCCGCTTGATGTCCGTCATGCCTTCGCCTCGTCATTGACGGAAAAATCCTTCTCTGCAGGCTTTCCGTCCTCTCCGCGAACCAAAATCTTCACCTTCTGTTCGGCGGCATCCAGCTTCTCGGAGCAAAGCTTCACCAGACCGACGCCCTCCTCAAAAAGCGCCAGCGATTGATCAAGCGGTGCATCGCCGCTATCCAGCGCGCGAACGATCTCCTCTAATCTTGCGAGCGCCTGCTCAAAGCCCGGCGCGGTTGTGTTCTTTTCCATATATACCTCGAAGGTCTCCTTAAATTGAATTTTTTGGAATATCCTTTATAATTTCCGTTGTCTCGCCAACGACACTGCCATCCACGGTGCGGAAGGTGAAGCGATCGCCTTTTTTAAGCTGTGCAACGCTTTTTATCAGCTTCCCATCCTCACAAAATACCGCCGAATAGCCGCGCGAAATCACAGACATGGGATTTAGTGCCTCCAGAGATGCGGTCAGCGAGGCAAAACTGCCGCGCTTTGCGGTCAGCACGAGCCGCATGGACTGCTCCATACGCTCGGAAAGCGAAATGAGCAGCATGCGCTTGTCGTCAATAAAATTCTGCGGCGATGTCAGTGCGCGACCGGATGCCAGCTGTGTCAGCGCGGTTCTTTTCGTCGCGATGCTTTTTGCCAGCGATGCTTCCATATGCAGCGTAATATTGTTGATCTTACGCAAAAGCTCCGCCGCATCGGGCACGGCAAGCTCCGCCGCCGCCGAGGGCGTCGGCGCCCGCATATCCGCCGCAAAATCGCAGATGGTGAAGTCCGTTTCATGTCCCACCGCCGAGATCACGGGGATTTCGCTTGCCGCCACGGCACGCGCCAATTCTTCGTCATTGAATGCCCACAGATCCTCAATGGAGCCGCCGCCCCTTCCGAGGATGATGACATCCACATTTTTATACTTATTGAAAAATTTCACGCCTGCGATCAGCTGTGCGGGCGCATCCGCGCCTTGAACCAGCGCGGGAAACAGCGTCAGCTTTGCAAGCGGAAAGCGTCTGCCTGTGACATTGATCATATCCCGTACCGCCGCACCCGTCGGCGAGGTGATGATGCCGACACGGGTGGGGATCTTCGGCAGCGGACGCTTGCGGGAGGGATCGAACAGCCCCTCCGCCTCTAACTTTCGCCGCAGCTGCTCAAAGGCGATATACAGACTGCCAATGCCGTCCGGCTCCATATCGTCAACGTAGATCTGATACTGTCCGTCCCGCACAAAGGCGGAAACGCGGCCGTGAACGATCACCTTCATACCATTTTCCGGCAGAAACTTCAGCTTTGCCGCCGAACCCTTGAACATCACCGCGCGGATCAGACCGTCGGGGTCCTTGAGGGTAAAATAAAAATGTCCGGTTTTATAATGGTTTGTGAAATTGGATATTTCGCCTCTCAGCCAAATGCTTGATAGCAGCACATCCGAATCGATCAGCTGTTTGATATAGGCGTTGAGCTGTGCCACACTTAAAACGGCGCGTTCCTTTTTCTCTGTCACAGCGCGCAGAGCTTCAAGCGCCGCACTCACATCCCCGGGGGTGCTTGTTGATTTGTCCAAAAGTCCCATCCCTCCTCGGCGGCCGCCGTCAGAAGCGCACAGCCTGCCGCATTGTCAGCAGAAAATTTCGGTTCGGCAAAGCGCGCATCAAATCCCGCTTTTTTGATCATATCCTTGATGATGGAATTCGACATCACACCGCCTGCATATAAAACAGGCAAGCTTCTGCCATCCTGTGCATTTTCCGTCAGTGAAATCAGCGTGCGCCCAATAAAATCCAGCACAAATGCCGCCGTATATTCCTTGCTTTTGCCATCCGCAAGTAGCTTTGCCGCTTTGTTTTCAAGCCCCGAAAGGTTGCAGGAAAGCCCCTTTACGGAAAGCTTTGCCTTTTCCACGCGCTCGGTGTTTGCCAGCGCCAGCTCCTCCAGCTTCGGACCGCACGGAAAATCAAGTCCCATCGAAACGCCGATGCGGTCAATGCACTGCCCTGCATTCAGATCGGATGTGCCGCCAAGCAACGTAATTTCGGGAATCGGGCTTTCCGCGCGCGGACGGACAAACAGCAGCTCCGTGGTGCCGCCCGATACGTGAAAGGCGATAAATTCGCGTGTCAGCAGATCCGGCGAGCAACTAGACCACATTGCCGCCATAAGATGTCCCGCCTGATGGGAGAAACGGTGAAGTCGCTTTCCCGAAGCATGTGCCAGCGTGGAAGCGGCAGCCTCGCCCGCAAGGAAGCAGGGCATATAGGAACCCTCGTTATCCCGCGGAAAGGCGGATACACCCACCGCCCGGAGGGCTTCAGACTCGATCTTTGCAAAAGCCTCGTCGGTCACAGACGGAAGATTTTTCACATGAGCAAAAACGGCATCGCTTTGACGCAGTCCGCGCTCGCCCTCCGCCACCGTCAAAAGCCGCTTGACATTGGAGTAAAACCGCCTTTCCGAAGCTTCAAACAACGCCGCAGAGGTTGTATAATTCGAAGTGTCGATCCCGATGTAAAAACGTTTCATTGATCGCACGCCTTATCGGGCAGCGTATGGGCAATGGTGTTCAAAACGCCGTTAATGAAAGCGGGGGCGCTGTCGTCATCGTATTTTTTTGCAAGCTCCACCGCCTCATTGAGCGCGACGCGCTTGGGCACATCCTCCACCGCCAGCATTTCATAAACGCACAGCCGCATGATGGAGATCGACACCTTTGACAGACGGGAGAGCGCCCAGCCCTTTGCCGCCTGTTCGATCTTTTCATCAATTTCGGCAAGGCGGTCATTCACACCGAAAAATGTACCGTGTACATAGTCGATCTGCTCGCCGAATTCCGCGTCTGCATTTTCAAGCTCACGCGCCCAAACCACATCCGCCGCTTCCTCGGGGGCAAAGGTTTTTGCAAACAGGATCGCAAAAACGAATTCACGCGCGACCGGTCTGGTGTTGGGCGTTCTGATTGTTTCTTCCATAGCTATATTGTCCTCCGTAATGGGTATCTTGCCCATTATACATTATTTTCTCACATTTATACAGGCAGTCTCCAAACCTTCGATTTGGTGAAAAGGCGAAGGCGCGCGCCTCCGAATCCCAAAGAATGTTCAAAGATCCCCTATTATATTATACAATTATTATTCATAAAAGTCAATCATATCCTGTAAATTTATAAATCCAAATCCAATATTATTTTTTGCAATAAATTTATCCGTTTCACACAAGGGGATATCGCCCGAAAAATTTGAGGAAATGTTATCAAAGCGTGACGCTTTTATAAATATTCATCCTGTCCGCTTGCAATATTTTCATTTTCATGGTATCATAATTGTATCTGAAAATATTACAAAACAAGGACTACTTATATGCTTATCATCAAACAACTGCGTCAGACTCTTTACAGCGCCTGTCTGTATTTTACTATCGCGGAATTTCTGCTTCTTTTCATTGCAACGGGGTATAGCGAAATGAATCCCGAAGCAGGCGGCACCATTGGCATGTTTCTTTCCCTCAGTTCCGCCGCTCTGATCTTTCTCGCCTGCCTCATCATGTCCGCGCTGAATCTGATCTTTAAGTTAGACTATTCCCTTTCCGTTCGCGTGCTCTTTCACTTTCTCGGCTCCCTCATCGCCTATGCGATCGTGTTCATTCTCATCCCGCGGACCTTCGATATCGCGCAGATTTTGGTGCGAATCATCATTTTCGCCGCCGTATACCTCATCATCGCCTTTGTTGCGCTGATCGTCGCGAGCATGTTAAAAAACAAGCGCACCGATCATTTGGAATACGAAGCGCAGTTCGGCGAATTTTCCCGCCGCAAATAAGTCGCCGCTTCTGCCATATGGAGGAATAAAATTTTTATGTTTACAGATCATAACGATGGGCTGATGTATAAAGCTGTCGCCTTTGCGATCTTTGTCGTTCTGGTGATGCTGATTGTGCTCATCTCCATCAGCTCCGCACGAGATGCGGAGGATGCCATCCCCACAGAAACTTCCGATTCCACCCCACTTCATTCCGTGGTGCCTGAAGAAACCTCCGAAACTGCAGGATCTTCTGATTCGGCACCGCCCATAACCGACGCTCCCGAAACAAAAGCCCCCGAAACCACAACTGCAAAAGCCCCCGAAACCACAACTGCAAAAGCTCCCGAAACCACAACTGCAAAAGCTCCGACCGTGACAAAGACTCCTGAAGGCAGCGATCCCGCGGATGCCCCCTCCGTGATCATCTCGGACGATTATGCGGCATTTTTGGCAAAATATCCGAACACCGTGCTTGCAAAAACCGAGGACGCGGGCAAGGAATACGTGGACAAGCTGATCTTTCTCGGTGACTCCACCACATACGGACTGCGCGCCTATAAGATGCTTGCAGGCGGCAAAGAGACTACGCAGGTCTGGACGCCTGCAAGCGGTACGCTGACGCTTTCCCAGGCGAGCTTCGCCACTATCGTCTATCCCGAAACGGGCGAGGAGATCACCATCAAAGAGGCAGTAAAGCGCAAACAACCGGAATATCTGGTGATCACGCTGGGTGTCAACGGTGTTTCCTTTATGAACGAGCAGTTTTTCAAATCGGAATACAAAAAGATCATCGAAACCGTCCAAACCGAAAGCCCCGATACAAAGATCATCTGCCAATCCATGTTCCCCGTGGCGAAAAGCTATGCATATCTCGGCTCCATCAACAACGAAAAAATCGCCGCCGCCAACCGTTGGATCGTTGAAGTGGCAGACAGCTGCGGCGTGAAATTCATTGACACCTATTCTGTTCTGGTGGGAGAGGACGGCTGGCTGCCCGACCGCTATCACAACGGTGACGGCATGCATCTGAACACCGAATCCTTCACGCTGGAGTTAAACAATATCCGCACCCACGCCTTGATTGATACTAAGAAATAATCGAAAGGAACCGTCAAAATGAAAAAATTTCTTCCATTTCTTTTAATTACCGCCATGCTTCTCTGCGTTGTGAGCTGCGGCGAAAACACCGCATCCTATGCAAGCGATATTGCCGTATCCGATCTGGCAGCCGTTGCCGATGCTGCGCTTGGCGGCGAACATCCGCTGACCGTGGTACCCGATGATTATATTATTGGTATGAATCAGGTGGATGTCTCCGTTTTCGCGGATTATGTGGTCAAAATGCAGACCGTCGGTGCAAATATCGACGAATACGGCATCTTCAAGGCGCCCGATTCCGAGTCGGTGGATTCCATCGAGCAGATCGCAAAGGATTACATTCAAATGCGTATCGACACATGGAATCCCAGCTATCTCGCCGAAGACCGCCCGAAGGTGGACAATGCCACCGTCAAGGTCATGGGACAGTATGTGATGTACTGCATTCTTGCCGATGACGCGAAATCTGCGGTCTTTACCGCAGTGGAAAATAAGCTGTTAGGCAAGGACTGATTTCGCGATCTCCGACAATTCTAACAGCCATATTCAAAGATCAGAAAAGCTTTCCGCCCGAAAAATTCCTCGGACGGAAAGCTTTTCTTGTTTTTTGACGACGATCCTTTGTTTTTGGAAAATTATTCATTTTGTATATATTATTCATGAATATCGGTGACAGTTTTATAACACTTGCCCAAAAATCCTTGATTTTCTCTCCGCGTCATGGTATCATATAGTCACACGGCGGGAACACCGCGGTGAATCAAACAGAAAACGGAGGAAATCCATGAAAACAGGATTTTTTAAACGCTTTATTTCCGGCTCTCTGGCAACGCTCATGATCGTAGCTGCCATGATGAGCTCCGTATCCGCAAAGAGCTTTGACGATGTTGCATCCGACGAGTCCTTCGCAGAGCCGATCGAGATCCTTTCCGATATCGGTGTCATTAAGGGAACCACCGACAGCAAATTCTCTCCTGACGAATCCGTCTCCAGAGAACAGATGGCGATGCTTCTCTTCCGACTCATGATCGGCAAAGACAATGCAGGCTCGCTGAACACCACCGCCTTCACCGATCTGTATGACGCGACCTACAACGGCGCCATCTCTTGGGCGAATGCATCCGGCTACATCCTCGGCACGTCCGATGACACCTTCGAACCGCGTGAGGGCATTATGCTGCAGGATGCCATGGCAATGCTCGTTCGTGCGCTGGGACACAGCTCCCTGCAGATGAACGCCGGCTATCCTTGGACCTACATCGACACAGCGGTCAAGCTCGGCCTTGACAAGGGCTTGGAGGATCTTAAGTATACCAAAGAGCTTACCCGCGCCGAGGTTGCAGTGGTGCTTTACAACGCGCTGACTGCAGAGTACCTCATCCCGCGCACCGCTTCCAACGGTATGACCTTCTACGAATCCACCACCATCATTGAGCGCGTGTTCGGCTACGAGATCGACGAAAGCGTCATCGTTGCCACCAACAACTATGCCATTGAAGGCGTGGATACCGTCACCAAGGACGGCTACATCACCGTTCGCACCGAAGACGGTCTGCTCACCGTCAAGTACGAGGAGCTTGGCCTTGCGGGCGAAGCGGACAGCCATCTTGGCGAAAAAATCAAGCTGGTTTACAAGAATGATGAAAAGACGCGCCTTGTCAGCGTGCTCGGCTGCACCGAAATCGGAAAATCCCAGCCGGCAAGCACCATTACCGTGGGCAAGAACAATGCGTACATTGAAATTGGCGGCGTGAAGTATCAGGTCGTCGAAAATCGCTCCGACGCTCTGGCGACCAACGCCAACGAGCTGCTCGTTTATGCATATGATGCGGACGGCAAGCTTTCGCAGATCACATCCAACGGCGCTCTGGCAGATCTGCTCGGCGCCTATGACGCAAAGCTTCTCTTTGATGACAAAAACGCCGCAACAGCCGATCGTCTGATCCTCAAGCCCTTTGCCTTTGGCAAGTTAGAGATCTCAGGCGGCAAGGTCAATCTGGCAGGCAACATGAAAGAAAGCGATCTTACCATCATCAACCCCCACAAGGCGGGCGACGATGACTATGTGCTTTACTACTTCAACGATGCCAATGACACGCTGGAGCTGTCTGCAGTTCTGCCCGTCACCGAATCCGGCACCGTTTCCCGTCTGACCGCTTCCACCGTCACCATCGGCGGCACCCGTTATAAGCTGGGCAATGAGCTTCTCGGCATCAGCGCCGAGTCGTTATATGACAAGCTGATTATCGGTGAAAAGGTTCGTGCGGTCATCTACGGCGATGCAGTGATCGCGATAGATTCCTCGTCCACATCCGTCTTTGCTCCCTCCAAATATCTGGTAGCAACCAGCGGAACGACACCCGTCTTTTCGAGCGGTAAGTTCGGTTATGTTATGACCGCGCTTATCGACGGCTCCGAAGAAACCATTTTTGTTACCAATGGCTCCGTCAACGAAGGCGAGGTATACCGTTACATCACCGACGCGGCAGGCAGCTACACGCTGATCCCCGCGGTCAACACCGATGGCTTTATTGAATCGGGCAACGACGAATTCGTTCAGTCCAACAGCACCAACGATGAAATTGCCTTCATCATTGATGAAGCGGCAAGCTCCACCGTTTCCCATGCAGGCTCCCACTATTCCATCGCCGAGGGCAGCGCGGATGCGATAAGCTCCACCGGCTCGGATGAATCCTCCATCCACTTCGTTACAAACGAAAACACCCTCATCGTGGTCGGAAACGGCGAAGACTTTGCCGTATCCAAGGGCGTCTACACCTCCACCATCACCATTGCCGACGGTGCCTCCGTCACTGCGATCTTTGACAATGAGGTTGGTAAGGTAGAAACGCTGCGCTACCTGTACATCTCCGATGGCGCGCTTGGCAGCGTAGATGCCACCGCAACCGGTGTCAAGATCATCGCATGCACCGGCACCGAGCTGGTTGACAACGAGGTCTTCTACATCTACTCCGTACTCAACATGGCTACAGGCAAGGTGGAATCCATGATGTCCGAAAGCTCCTCGCTGGTAAGCGGTAAAAACTATCTCACCGACATGGAAGGTCTGATTTCCGAGACGGAAGCTTCCATCACGGATGGCGTGGTCACGGGCTACACAAGCGGCACCATCACGCTCGGCGGAACCACCTACACGTTGGCAAAGGATGCGCTGATCTACAAGCTGAATACAAGCAATGCGGTTCAGAGCCTCAAGATTGCCGACACCTACATGAAGAACGTCGAAATCATCATTCATGATGATAAGATCCAATCGGTCATCGTCCTCGGCGAGGCAGACTTTACCGCTTCCTATGACGCAGGTGTGGTAACGCTCACCGCCCTCGACGATCTGCCCGCAGGCGAAAGCTTCTCGCTGGTATCTCTGATCCAAATGGAAGACGAAGACAGCGACGAAACGGAAATTGATCTGGACGGCATCACACCCGAAGCCGTTGAAGGCGATGATTTCGCCTTCCGATTCACAAAGGAATTGGAAGCCGGCATCTACAAGCTTTCCTTCAAGGTGAACGGTGTCTCCTTCTACGAGATGTTTATCGTCGAATAAGACAGCATCGCATATCTCAAAAATGCTCCGAAGAAATTTCGGAGCATTTTTTGTCAACCCCCTTGACAAAACTAAATCTATATGATATCATTATGATATCATATGAAAATGGAGGGCAACAACATGAACGAAAAAGTGATCAGTACAAAGAAAAACGGCATGGCTGTACTGTTTATCAGCATCCTTGCTTATCTCGCTTCCATCGCGGGTGCGATTTTCGGTGGCATTGCTTTGGAAAGCGCAATGCTTCCCATCCCGCTTTCCGTTACGATCCTTGCCATCAGCGTCATTTGGCTGTGCATCGGCTGGATTCCGTGGATCGGTCTAAAGGTACTCAAGCCCCAAGAAGCATTGGTGCTTACGTTGTTCGGCAACTATGTCGGCACGCTGAAAGAGGAAGGCTTCTACTTTGTCAATCCCTTCTGCACCGCCGTCAATCCTGCGGCAAAGACCAAGCTCAATCAAAGCGGTGATGTGGGCGGACACCCCACTTCGCAGCTGAATATCACCGCAAGCGGCGTCAGCATGGAAATGGTAAGCAACAAAATTTCCCTCAAAATTATGACGCTCAACAACAACCGCCAAAAAATCAACGACTGCCTCGGCAATCCCGTGGAAATCGGCATCGCCGTCATGTGGCGCGTGGTCGACACAGCAAAGGCAGTGTTCAACGTGGACAACTACAAGGAATATCTCTCGCTCCAATGCGACAGCGCCCTGCGAAACATCGTTCGCATTTACCCTTATGACATTGCGCCCGGCGTAGATACCACGGGCGACGGCGTAGCCGATGAGGGCAGCCTGCGCGGCTCCAGCGAGATTGTTGCGCAGCGCATACGCGATGAGATTCAATCCAAGGTAAGCGACGCGGGGCTTGAAATTCTCGAAGCGCGCATCACCTATCTCGCCTACGCCCCCGAAATTGCGGCGGGCATGCTCCAGCGTCAGCAGGCATCCGCCATCATTGATGCAAGAAAGATGATTGTGGACGGCGCAGTCGGCATGGTGGAGATGGCTTTGGAACGTTTAGAGGAGAATGGCTCCATTCATCTCGATGAAGAACGCAAGGCGGCAATGGTTTCCAATCTGTTGGTCGTACTCTGCGGCAACCATGATGCACAGCCCATTGTCAATACGGGCAGTCTGTATTAAGGAGGCAACAAAATGTTGATTGTAACAACTGATTATATCGTCGGAAAAGAATTTGAGATGCTGGGCATGGTAGAGGGTAGCGCCATCATGAGCAAGCACATTGGCAGCGATATTACCCAGAGCTTCAAGACCCTTGTGGGCGGGGAGCTTCGCTCCTATACGGACATGATGAACCGCTCACGCGCGCTGGCGACGGAGCGCATGTGCGAAAGGGCAGAAGCCATGGGCGCGGATGCCATCGTCTGCGTAAGGTATAACTCCGCGGCAGTCATGCAGGGTGCTGCAGAGGTGCTTGCCTACGGCACCGCTGTTCGGTTTCTTCCGTAATGGCAGAAAAGAAACAGCTTCCGCTGCGGTTATCGGAAAAGCTGTACAATGAAATCGCTGCTTGGGCGGAGGATGATTTCCGCTCCATCAATGGGCAGATTGAATATCTGCTCACCGAATGCGTGCGTCAGCGAAAAAAGAACGGAAAATACGTCTCCGATGAGATCGACAAGCCACTGGATCTCGATATAGGAGATTGATTGCAGGGAGGATCGCAGGATGATAAATTGGGGCGAATTCGTAGGATTGCTCGTTAGTTCCCTGCTGATGCCGCTGATTATGATTGGCTTTGGCGCATACTATACCTTTTCGGACAGTATCGGAAGCAGTCGCTTCAGCGGGTATCGCTCCCCCATGTCCATGCTTAATGCAGACACATGGCATTTCGCGCATAAGCTTATAGGGAGGCTGTGGTTTTTCTGTGGCATTCCCATGCTTCCGATAACGCTGATTGCCATGCTTCTGCTCTTTTCTCGGATGAATGCGGAGCTTTTGACCATTATTGTGGTATTTTCCCAGCTCGCCGTGTCGCTCGGCACCGTCATTGCCACCGAGATCGCGATGCACCGCACCTTTGACCGCTTCGGCAATCGAAAATAAACCCAAAACGGCTGTCACAAAAACTTTTGTGACAGCCGTTTTTTTGAAATTTAAGCGTTTTCCGATTGGATGGCATCCATGGGGCATGCCTTGGCGCAGATGCCGCAATCACGGCATTTTTCCGCGTCAATGCTGAATTTTCCCTCCGCGCTGATGACCACCGCATGGAACGGACATTCCACGTCGCAGGTGGCACAGCAGATGCACTTTTTTTGATCAATTACATGAGCCATAACAATACCATTGCTCTCGCCATGGCGAGGGCTACCTTTCTTCCCTTGTAAGTGGTTTGCACATCAGCCGAAAACAGCTTACTTACTGTTTCTCGGCACGCTTACGATGCTTGAACATGCGCAGCTTGAGGTACAGACTCGGCAGATGATTGACAAGGAAATCCTTGAGCTTGTTGCGTGCACCCGCATAAATGTCATGCACCTTCACGAGGAATTTATAGGGCACGTGCTTTCCCGTAACGCGCTTGTCCAGCCATTTTTCGTAGGGCTGTCCCAACCATTTCGGCATGGCAAAAGCCCGTCTGTAGCGCTTGACAAAGTGCATGAAGTAGGCTTCGATAAACAGTACCTGCTCCTCGGGAAATTGTGGCTGTACCAGCGGCACACGCCGCTTTGTCAGATCGCCCTCGGGGATGAATCCCGCCTGCTTGGAGATCTCATACAGCGCGGTGCCTTCATAGGGGTAAAAAATATTGGGAATGGTGCGGTCGGAGCGGATTCTGGCATTCAGCTTAATGGTTTTCAGCGCGCGATGGATGTCCTCAAAGGGCAACCCGATGATGTTATAAGTCAACTGCGCAATGCCGTATTTGTGGAACCAATTCGAGCAGTTGATGATCATTTCATCCGTCTGATAGCGGCGCAGATACTTGAAGCGCATCTCGGGATCGCCGCTTTCGAGGCCCATATCAATGGTGTAGAATCCCGCCGCTTTCATCTTTTTCACCGTTTCCTCAGTGAGAATATCAAAGCGGATATTGCCTGTACAGGGAAGGTGGATCTCCTTCATGTACATATCAATGAAGGTGTCGAACCAATCGGGGAACATATTGAAGATCGCATCGCGGAAGTTGATATATTTGATCTGCGGATGCTTTGCAAGCAAGGTTTTCAGATAGAGAATGGCATTTTCGGGCGATCGGAAGCGGGCATAGATCTTCTTATTCGGATAGACCTTGCGGAAGTTTCCGTTGCCGCAATAGGTGCAATTATAGAAGCAGCCGCGGCTGACCACCACAATGGCGGTGCCCACCTTGGACGACTCCAAATTGTCATAGTCGAACAGTTCAAAGTCGGGGATCGGAATGCGGTCAAGATCGGCAAACAGCTCCCTGATGGGATTCTTCTTGAAGCTGCCATCGTCGAGCTTGAAATAGAGGCTTTCCACATGCAGATAGTCCTCGCCGTCCCGCATTTTGTCGCACAGCTCTAACTCCGCATATTCGCCGTCACCCACGCAAACGCAGTCCACGCCGTCCACGGCAAGCACCTCATCTGCCACCAGCGTGCAGTGATAGCCTCCGCAGAGGATGAACGCATCCGGCATGGCCTCTCTGGTCCATCGGATGTAGTCGATGCAATCCGGAAACGCGGTGGTGCGGATGGAGAAACCGATAATGTCGTATGTGCCATCCTTTTCATTCATCTCCGCAAGACGTTTCTTGAAATCCGCTTCGGTATGAAGATTGAGCAGGTGCATCAGCCCCACCTGATGTCCGCCCTCCTTAAGCACAGCAGAAATCGAGGCAAGACCTTCGTTATAGTTGCCGCCGCTGACACGTCTCTGGCAGTCGCGGTCGGTATAGTCGGGATAAACGAGCAGAACGCGTGCGGCACGCCCGCCTAAATTTTTCAGCTTCATATATCATACACGCCGTCTGAATACAAACAGCTCTCCCATTTTAAGATTACATTCTATATTCAAGTATACCACAAAACCTCTTATATGTCAAGTGCTCGCCTCCGCTTTTTCCTTCGCGGAAAGCAATCACTGGCGTGCATTTCCTCATAGCAAAAAGCCTGCTGCATCAGCAACAGGCTTTTTTGTTTGAATTAACCAACGATACCGGAACGCTCGATACCACCGATGAGGAACTTCTGAAGGAAGAGGTACATAACGAGTAGCGGAGCGAGGATCATCAGACCGCAGGTATTTCTGATCGCAGATTCGTAAAGATTCTGCGCCGCATACTGCGTGTCCAGCGCTTTGGGAATCGAGATTATATTAGGCATGAGCACCGAGGATGTCTTTGTGAAGAAGACGATCGTATAGAAGTTATCCGTCCACTGCCAC
>JAZTWJ010000040.1:0-3201 GCA_045635785.1 Candidatus Flemingiibacterium sp. | reverse complement strand
ATGTGCTTGTGAATGACCCTACACGGGGGTATGGGATATCCATCGAGAACATGCTGGATGCGGCAGAATAAGGGAGGAATAGCATGGATTTCTACAAGGTTCCTATCGGCTTCGGTATGGCACTGGCCATGAACGAACCGGCCATGGCGGCGTATTCTGCCATGAGCGAACAGCAAAAGCAGGCGATTCTGAACAAAGCACACCATGCCCGCAGTGAGAAGGAGATGCACCAGATCGTTTCCGGAATTACAGAAAACCAATAGAACATTTGACGGGGGCAAATGTCCCCCGTCTATTACATTGCTGTGATATGCTGATAAGATGACAGGGGTGTATTCGCCCCTGTCTTTTTGTTGCGATATATGCTATAACTATAATGTATTTGAAAAACTTAAATCTGTGTGCTTGATGGGGACGGACAATGATAGATCACGAAAATACCTGGGATAAGCGCTTGCAAATAAAAACAGCCGGTCGGGATGATTTGAATGCTGACCAATACCGTTATCCATATGAACCTACGCCGTATCGCGTTTTGGAGCGTTTGGCAAACAGCGGCTTGATTCGTAAAGGTGATGTGATTTTGGATTATGGCTGCGGGAAGGGGCGCGTCGATTTTTTCCTCGCTTGTCAAACGCAGGCAGGTACAATAGGGATTGAATATGATGAACGCATTTACCGGGGTGCCATTGAAAATCAAAAGACTGCCGTTTCAAGAGCAACATCGGAATTTGTGCTGACAAGGGCGGAAACATATGAAGTCCCCCCGGAAGTCAATCGGTGTTACTTTTTCAACCCTTTTTCCGTAGAGATCCTTCGCAAAGTGATGGCGCGGCTCATTGACTCCTATTATGAGCACCCGCGGAAAATACTGATGTTTTTCTATTATCCGTCAGAGGAGTATATTTCATATCTGATGACCGTGGACGAATTGGAATTTTGTGATGAGATCCCTTGCGGTGATTTGTTTGAAGGAAAAGACCCGCGGGAACGGATCGCAATTTTTGCATTGTCTTGTTATCAAACCGGTGATGAAACTTGAATTGCGCAAGTTACTTTACCTCTGTCATTTTGGCGATATGTGTGCTATAGTAAAGTAAGCAGATAATGCGCTGCAATGAGGTACAAATTCTGATTTGATATACAGGAGGAAGTATGATCAACAAATTCTGTAAAAAGCCCCTTTGGGAAAGTACGATCAAACTTGCAAAGGTTGCAACCGGTGTGGAAAAGGCGGATCTTGTGATCAAAAATTCCCGCCTCATCAATGTTTGCACCCGTGAGATCATGGATAATATTTCCGTTGCCATTGCAGACGGGCGCATTGCGCTGGTGGGTGATGCGGAACATTGCATCGGTGAGAATACAACGGTGATCGATGCGGCAAACAAGTACCTCGCTCCCGCGTTTATGGATGGACATATTCATATCGAATCTTCCATGCTTTCTGTCGGTGAATATGCGAAGGCGGTGGTTGCCCACGGAACCAGCGGCGTATTTATTGACCCCCACGAGATCTGCAATGTACTTGGCCTTGATGGCGTGAACTATATGATGGAGGATGCGAAGCGTACGCCTCTGAAGACGATGCTCACCACGCCCTCCTGTGTCCCTGCGGTAGGCGGTTTTGAGGATACCGGCGCGAAGATGGACCCTGAGGATGTGGCTGTGACCATGGACTATGACTGCTGCGTCGGCCTTGGCGAAATGATGAATTTCCCCGGCATTCTGGGCGGAAATCCTCATACGCACGGTATTGTCGGTGAAACGCTGAAAGCGGGCAAGATCCCCACGGGCCACTATTCTCTCCCCGAAACTGGCCCCGGCCTGAATGCTTATATCGCAAGCGGCATCAGATGCTGTCACGAATCCACAAGAGCGGAGGATGCCCTCGCAAAAATGCGGCTGGGCATGTACGCATTGTTCCGCGAAGGTTCTGCGTGGCATGATCTCCGTGAGGTCGCAAAGGCAATCACGGAACATAAGGTTGACAGCCGCTTTGCCTGCCTGATCTCCGATGACACCCATCCCCATACCCTGATCCAGCACGGACATCTTGACTACATCGTTCGCCGCGCCATCGAGGAAGGCATTGATCCCGTAACGGCCATCCAGATGGTCACCATCAATGTGGCGCAGTGCTTCCAGCTGGATCACGAAATGGGCAGCGTTGCACCTTCCAAGTGTGCAGACCTGGTTCTGATCGATGACCTGAACGCCTGCCATGTGACCGATGTATTCATCAACGGCGACCGCGTGGCAAAGGACGGAAAGCTCACGGTGGAAATTGCGCCGTATGCGTATTCTGAAAAAGCGGTCAATTCCGTTCATCTGGATAAGCTGACGGCGGCGGACTTCAAGATCCCCTGCGAGGGAGAAAGCGCAGATGTACATGCCATTGAGATCATCCCCGCAAAAGTCGGTACTTTTGACCGGATCGTGACCCTTCCTGTGTGTGACGGCGGCATCGAGGCAGACCCTGAGCAGGATGTGCTGAAGGTGGCGGTGTTTGAACGTCACAAGGGGACGGGCACGGTAGGCAAGGGCTTCACGAAGGGCTTTGGCATCAAGCGCGGCGCCCTTGCGCAGACGGTTGCGCACGATGCGCATAACCTCCTTGTTGTCGGCAGCAATGACGAGGATATGGCAATTGCGGCAAATACGCTGATTGAATGCGGCGGCGGACTTGTTGCGGTGCTGGACGGCAAGGTGCTCAGCGTGGTTGAACTGCCCATCGCGGGTTTGATGAGCGATAAGCCGATCGATGAAATGAGCGCATCCATCGAGAAGATGGAGCAGACCTGGGTGGAAATGGGAAGCAAGCTCCCTTCGCCTTTCATGACCATGGCGCTGATCCCTCTTGCGTGTCTGCCGGAGACGCGCCTTACCAACAGAGGACTTGTGGACTGCAGGACCTTTGAGTTTATTGACCTGATCGCAAAATAAGCGGAGAAAAGCAGCAGATAATGCAATGACAGGGGCAATTGCCCCTGTCATTTTTTGCAGACACGATATGGCATTTCGGGAAGTTAAGAAAGCGATTGCGCTAAAATGCATAGATTTTAACGATAAACATTAAAAATATATTGACAAACGCATAAACACCTGCTATTCTGAAAACAGAAAACAACCGGGAGGTTTTGGAAATGGAAAAAATGAGTAAGATCGCAAAGAATCTGGATACGATGATGGGCGCGGTGT
>JAZTWJ010000039.1:0-11863 GCA_045635785.1 Candidatus Flemingiibacterium sp. | reverse complement strand
TGGCAATGTTTTTCTCGTCAAAACCAAGTAGAAGCGCAAAAAATTATTAAGGGATCCAATACAGGGTTCCAACAAGGAGGAAAATCAAATGCGCAAATTCCCCAAGTCGACAATCGCGGCATTGCTTGCAATGCTGATGCTCGCTTCCTGCGGCACCGCAGGCGGCAGCGGAGAAGAAACCACAAATGCAGACCCCGGTACAAACGAAGTTACGACCGCGCCTGCCTACAAGCTCCCCGAAGCAGATTTTAACAATGAAACCGTTAACATTCTGCTCCGCTCCACCAGCTGGACTCCCACGGATATTTGGGCTGAAACCGAAACCGGTGAAGCACTGAACGACGCCGTTTATCGTCGTAACCGCAAGATCGAGGAAGAGTTCAACGTTAAGATCTTTGCTGAGGTAGCTCCCGATGCAACCGGTCCCGCGCTGAACAACTTCGTTACACAGTTCGTTTTGGCAGGCGACGCTGCCTATGACCTTGTCATGCTCCGTATTTCCGACATGGCAACCCTCTCCATCGGCGGAAACTTTGTCAACATGCTTGAGGAAGAAGCCCTCGATTTCACACAGCCCTTCTGGCAGTATGACAAGCTGATGGAAACCACCATCGCCAACAAGCTGTTCTATGCAACCGGTCTTGGCATCAACGCAGGTAATGCGCTGAACATTTGCTTCTTTAATAAGGACATTGCAGAAGAGTACAAGCTTCCCAACCTCTATGATGCAGTTAAGGCAGGCGAGTTCACCATTGATCTCGTTGAAGAGTGTGCAAAGAAGGTTGCAAACGACGAAGACGGTAACGGCGTTTGGGATCTCAACGACCAGTACGGTATCTCCGCACAGACCGCAGCAGCTCAGATGCTTTACTTCTCTGCAGGCGAAAAGATGATCGACAAGGACGAAGATGACATTCCGGTCATCGCAATCGGCGAAGAGCGTTCTGTAAACGTTATCGAAAAGCTCAACCGTTTCTTCGTATCTCCTGAGTACTCCTTCATCGGCGGTACCAACGATATCAAGAGCGTTTGGTTCAACTCTCGTGCTCTGTTCTACTTCGCAAGCCTTAGCAACGCACAGACCATGCGTGAATATGACTTCAACTTCGGTCTGCTGCCCCTTCCCAAATATGATACAGAGCAAGAAGAATACATCTGCCATCTGAACGGTCACAACCCCTGCGGTACCGGTATTCCGAAGACTGTAGACAGCAACCGTGCAGCTATAATCCTTCAGGCGATCGCTTGCTACTCCGAAGAAGAAGTTATTCCCGCTTACTATGACATCTCCCTCGAGGGCAAGGCTCTGCGCGATGACGAGTCCTCTGAAATGCTCGACATCATCTTCAAGAGCTGGCGTAATGACCTCTGCGATGCTTACCTGTGGAACCTTATGGGCGGCGTAGGCAATGCCGTCAGAAACGGCGAAAGCATCATCACCATTCTCGATTCCATCAGAGGCGGCGTAGAGTCGTCCATCCAGAGCGTTGTTGAAACCTACAATTCCTTCGTAGATTAAGGATTTATATGAAAACTTTTAATCTTTCCCTTTCCGATTCGTTTACATATGACGTTGTCGTTGTCGGCGGCGGATTTGCAGGCGTTGGCGCCGCCGTTACAGCGGCGTCCAACGGCGCAAAAACACTGCTCATCGAATGCGGCGGCGAGCTTGGCGGCGACATTACCAAGGGTATTGTTCCGCAGATCCTCGACCCAAAAGACAAGGGCGGTCTGGTGCAGGAAATGTGGGAATGGCTGTCAAGCCGCGACCATACCTCTGCACGCCGCGGACCCCGCTATGACGAAAATGGCAAAAAGATCCCCGGCACGATGGTTGATATTGAGTATGTCAAGTATTACTTTGAAAAACGCTGTCGTGAAGCCGGCGCCGATGTCATGTATCATTCCATGATGGCTGGATGCAATGTTGAAAACGGACGCATCACTTCCATCGCTGTTGCCACCGAATGTGGCGCAGTTTCTGTTACTGCCGATGTTTTCATCGACGCAACGGGCAACGGCCTTTTGGCTGCCATGGCAGGCTGTGAGTATGAGATCGGTCATCCCGAAACGGGAGAGCCGCAGCCCGCAGCAGTTTCCATGCTGGTTACTGGCTTTAAGAATCCCATCAAATGTGACGATTATTTCGATAAAGAACAGCTTAAGAATGAACTGCGTGAGTATGGCATTCATGTTTCTTCCGAAGGCATCGCCGCGATTCAAACCCCCGTGGACGGCGTATGGGGACTTTCGTTCAACAGCCAATTCAAGGTGATGATGGACGATCCGATGGCATTTTCCAATGCAACCATCGAAGGCCGCGCAGAGTGCGTGGAAACCTTCGAAAAGCTTGTAAAAATCCCGCGTTACGAGGGCGGCAAGTTGCTTCAGATCTGCTCCCACATCGGTGTTCGCGAAGGCAAGCGCATCAAAGGTCAATACCGCCTCACCTACGAGGATATTACCGAGGGACGTAAGTTTGAAGATGCGATCTGCACCGTTCGCTTCTCCATCGACGTACATCGCATCAGCGAAAACGACAAGTACGATCATGCCAAGGGAAAACGTGTACAACCGTACAACATTCCCTACCGTGCGCTTCTGCCGATCGGTTGCGAGAATCTGCTGCTTGCAGGTCGCTGCATCTCCGGCGACTTCTATGCACATTCCAGCTACCGCGTTGCAGGCTGTGTCACACCTATGGGTGAAGCCGCAGGCTATGCTGCTGCAATCTGCTCCAAGGAAGGCATTCTTCCCTCTGCTGTGGACGGCAAAGCGGTATCCAAGTATATGGCATCCATCGGCCACGTTATTTAATCGACATCACAAAACGCGATGCGCCAAAAGGCGCATCGCGTTTTTTCTGTTTTCTTTGATTAAATCAAACCGCTGATGATGATCACCATGATCAGAATGGGAAGCACAAACTGAAAATACTTTTTGAGCTTGGGGGACATTTTGATGCCCTTGCCGGTGTTGCATTCCTCAAGGAAATGGTCGAATCCCCAGCCGTAGCGCGTAACGCAGAACAGCAGATAAACCAGCGCACCGACCGGCAGAAGAATATTCGATACAATAAAGTCCTCAATGTCGAGAACGCCCTTGCCGCCAATGTTAAAGTCAGCAAGCAGATTGCCGCCGAATACACAGGGCAAGCAGAGAATCAGCATGCCGATGCACGAAATCACGACCGTTTTGATACGGCTCCATCCAATGGAATCCATCAGACTGCGGATGATGTTTTCAAACACCGCAATGACCGTGGAAAAGCTGGCAAAGAACATGAACAAAAAGAACAGCGTTCCCCAAATTTGTCCGCCCGCCATATTGAGAAACACATTGGGCAGCGTCTCAAAAATAAGCGGAGGCCCCGAATCGGGATGTACCCCAAAGGAAAAGCACGCGGGGAAAATGATGAGACCGCTCATCAGTGCAACAAAGGTATCAAGGCAACAGATCTGCACCGATTCGGTGACCAGCGTGCGCTCGCGGGACATGTAGCTTGCGAATATTTCCATGCTTGCCATACCCAGCGACAGCGTGAAAAACGCCTGATTCATCGCCGCGGTGATCACATTTCCGATGCCCGCTTCCAAAGCCTTTTTGAAATCCGGCAGCAGATAGAATTTGAGGCCCTCTGCCGCGCCGTCAAGCAGACAGGAATTGATTCCCAAAACCACGATCAGAAGCAGTAAGCCGGACATCATCCATTTGGAGATGCGCTCAAGCCCCTTCTGTAAACCAAAGCTGACCACAAAGAATCCCAGCAAAATGGTGATAAATGTAAAGACGATCATCTGCGGCAAGCTCTGCTGCATGGATGAGAACACATCGGATACAGCCGCATTGTAGGTGCCGTCAGCAGCAGGCGTCAGCTTTGAAAATGAACCGCTGATAAACTTTACAAAATAATTGAGCATCCATCCGCAGACGGCGGTGTAATACATCATCAAAAGCACATTGCCCGCGATGCAGATAACACCGTGAATATGCCACTTGTGTCCCGGTTTTTCCAGCGTGCGGTAAGCCTCCAGCGCACTTTTTCGGCTGGCGCGACCAACAGCCAATTCCATGGCAAGCACCGGCACGCCCATGATAAGCAAAAACAGCAAATAAAAAAGTACAAAAACACCGCCGCCGTTTTCACCCGCCACATAGGGGAATTTCCAAACGTTTCCGATTCCGATGGCACAGCCCGCGCTGACCAACAGAAATCCAAGATGGGATTTGAATCCTTCGCGATTTTCCATGTTTCCTCCATTGCCGACATTCGCAAAGCTTCTGCATAAGCACGCGGAGCGAATATCTTGTATTTTGATCGACCTTCTATCGCTTATAAACAGAGGCAGACTGCCGCTCAGGCAGCCTGCCTTTCCTTGCCAAGTGGCAAGGGCAGTTTGCTTTTAATGATCTTATCTTGCTGCGAGGATCAGCTTGGTCAACTCAACAGGCTCAACAATCTCATTGCCCTTGTAAACACGCATATTGCCGGATGCGATCTCGTCGATGAGAATGACCTCGCCATTGTTGTAGCCAAACTCAAATTTGATGTCCCACAGATCAAGTCCGATGGATTTGAGATCGTCTGCAACGATCTTTGTGATCTTGAGCGTCTGTTCCTTCATGGATTCAAACAGCGCAGGAGTCATAACGCCCAGCGCCGCCAAGCCTTCGCCCGTTACCAGCGGATCGCCCTTCTCGTCATTCTTGAAGGTGCACTCCACATAACCGCCTGCAAGAGGGGTTCCGTCCTTGATGTACTCGCCATAACGACGAATAAAGCTGCCCGTTGCAACCAAACGGCAAATGACCTCAAGACCGCCGCCGCCCTGTGCCTTACCAAAGCATTCTGCGGGAAGGACCTCCATGGTTGCCTCCTCAACGTTTGCGCTGACATAATGGGTTTTGATACCCGCCTTTTTCAAAAGCTCAAAATAATGAATGGAAGTTTCAAGATTTGCTTTGCCAATGCCTTCGATCGTCAGACCGACCGCATTTTCGCCGGGATCGAACTTGCCGTCTTTTCCGGTGCAATCGTCCTTGAATTTCAGCAGTACATTTCCGTTTTCAAGAGAATAAACATCCTTTGTTTTGCCTTCGTAAATCTTTTTCATTGATTTTCTCCTTACTATATTTATGTCCTAACACCTGCTCGGCGCTCGGACGCTAAAGCTACTGCTTATATTATATCACATTATATCACCGATTTCAATAGGGAATTTCCATTTTTTGTATCGCAGAACATAACAAAAATACGGGCGTTTCAGCAAAAAGATTGGTGTAAAATTTCAAAGGTTTTTTCATAAAAATTATTGAAAAATCGTTAAGAATGTGATATAATATATAATCGGGATGATTATTCGAATCATGATTCCCTTATATTTGTAAATCTAATCCATAAAGGTGGTATTTTTAATATGAGTCGTATGATTGGCACAGTATCCCGCGGCGTCAGAGCGCCCATTATCAGAAATGGCGACGATATCGTTGAAATCGTTGTTAATTCCGTGCTGGAAGCACAGAAGGATGACGGCTTCACTTTCAATAACCGCGACATTGTTGCAATGACCGAGGCGATCGTTGCAAGAGCGCAGGGCAACTACGCTTCGATTGACGACATCGCGACGGACGTTAAGGCAAAGCTCGGCGGCGAAACCGTCGGTGTCATCTTCCCGATTCTCAGCCGTAACCGCTTCTCTATCTGCCTGCGCGGCATTGCAAAGGGCGCGAAGAAGATCGTGCTCATGCTCTCCTACCCCTCCGATGAGGTTGGCAAACATCTGATCAGCTTGGACGACATGGATGAAAAGGGCGTTGATCCCTATTCCGATGTTCTTACCCTTGAAAAGTACCGCGAGCTGTTTGGATACAAGCTCCATCGCTTTACCGGCGTGGACTATGTTGCATATTACGAGGAGCTCATCCGCGGCTGCGGTGCAGACTGCGAGATCATCTTCGCCAACAATCCCAAAGCGATCCTTCCCTATACCAAAAACGTCATCGCCTGCGATATTCATACCCGCCAACGCACAAAGCGCATCCTGAAGGCAAACGGCGGCGAAAAGATCTTCGGCTTGGACGAGATCTTGAACGCTCCCGTCAATGGCAGCGGCTACAACGAGAACTACGGTCTGCTCGGCTCCAATAAGGCGACCGATGAGCAGGTCAAGCTCTTTCCCCGCGATTGCCAGCCGGTGGTGGATGCCATCGCCGCAAAGCTGTATGCCGCAACGGGCAAAAAGATCGAAGTCATGGTTTACGGTGACGGCGCATTCAAGGATCCCGTGGGCAAAATTTGGGAGCTTGCCGATCCGGTGGTTTCTCCCGCATACACGGATGGTCTCGAAGGCACCCCCAATGAGCTGAAGCTCAAATATTTGGCAGATAACGATTTCGCGCATCTTTCCGGCGATGAGCTGAAGGCTGCGATCAAAGAAAAAATCGTGGAAAAGGACGGCAATCTGGTTGGACAGATGGTTTCCGAGGGAACCACACCCCGTCAGCTTACCGACCTGATCGGATCCCTCTGTGATCTGACCTCCGGCTCGGGCGACAAGGGTACTCCCATCGTCTTTATCCAGGGCTATTTCGACAATTATACCAACGTATAATATACAAAAATCACCTCTCCGACGCATAATCGGTGTGGTGATTTTTATGAGCATTTTGGTGCGAGAAATAAAAAAGGGGAAATCCATCAGATTTCCCCGATTATGTTCAAGAAATATCCGCAAGGGACAACTTCTTAAGGATGAAGCAAACCGAAATTACTTCAGTTCAACAGTAGCGCCAGCCTCAGTGAGCTTAGCCTTGATTGCTTCAGCGTCTTCCTTGGAAGCGCCTTCCTTAACAGCCTTGGGAGCGCCTTCAACGAGATCCTTCGCGTCCTTCAGACCGAGACCGGTGAGTTCGCGAACAACCTTGATAACTGCGAGCTTGTTAGCGCCTGCGTTAGCAAGTGTACCGTCGATTTCGGTCTTTTCTTCTTCAGCGGGAGCTGCAGCAACTGCTGCGCCTGCAACTGCTACGGGAGCAGCGGATACGCCGCATTCCTCCTCGAGAGCCTTAACGAGGTCTGCGAGTTCGAGAATAGTAAGAGCCTTGATTTCTTCAAGAATAGCGGTAGTCTTTTCGTTAGCCATTTTAATATACCTCCGATAAATAAATTAATGTTGTGTAGCGTAGAATTTACGCTTCTGCGGGAGCTTCTGCTCCGCCGTTTTCCTTGTCGATCTTCGCCTGAAGTACATATGCGAGACCGTAGAGAGACTTTTGGAGAGAGCCGAGCATCTTGCCGACCAACATGGGCTTGGGCGGGATTGCTGCGAGTTCTTCCACGCCTGCCTTATCAAGGACAGCGCCATCAACGAAGCCGCCGAGCAGTTCGAACGATTCGATCTTATCAGCGTATTCCTTGAGGATCTTTGCGGGTGCGACGGGATCTTCGCCTGCGATCGCAATTGCGGTCATACCAACGAGAACCTTTTTGAGGTCGCCATAGCCTACGTTATCGCAAGCTCTGCCGGTCAGAGAGTTTTTAACAACGCTGTAGTCAGCGCCTGCCTTACGAAGAGCGGCACGGAGTGCAGTGTCATTAGCAACGGAGATACCGGAATAGTTTACGATTACGCCTGCGGGAGCAGCCTTGATCTTTTCAGTAAGTTCAGCAACCTGCGCCTGCTTAGCGGCTAAAATCTTCTCACTTGCCATGGTAAATTTCACCTCCTATGAGAATAAAAGAAAAAATCCTTCGCCCGAAGGATAAGCGAGGACTTCACAAATACAGAACATTCTATAAATTTGGAAGTTAATCCTCGGCAGGAAGGACAAGCCTTTTACATGGCACACAAAATGTGCGCTAAAACCTGCGGTCTTCGGAACAACATTGATATTATACCACAAGATTTCTTAATTGTCAATAGTTTTTTACAAAAATTTATAAAATATTAGACCTTTTCGATTATTGTTGTTTTAGGTTATTCTACAAACCTATTGCCAAGGTGTAATCAAATTTTTATATGTCTTTGCTTTCCAGTCCGACCAATTGGAATGCGTCATGTGGATCAAGTGTCAATGATTGTTGCAAACTCTGCGTATCCGTTTTCATATTCCAGATAAATCAAAGCGGCATTCTCAGATACATAGATTTTTTGACCAATATCAACACGGCTTCCGCACCAATTTACAGATGGTTCTTGCTTGTTATCTACTTTATTCACTTCGCCAACCAATTCATATCCATCAGGCAAAGGATTATCAAAACCGCTTGCTGTGTAGTAGTAGATAATGTCGTTATACATTACCTGCGAGATCTGAACCTCACCCGAGGGATATCCCGTCTCAGAGAGCTCATTCTCAAGCAGGTCATTGGCTTGGCGGTTATTATTACAACCTACACATGCTAAAACCAATGTCAGGGATAACATCAAGGCTATCAATTTTTTCATACGATTCGCCTCCTTCAAAGTTATCTTTATACTATTATAGACGTAAAAAGCATCAAAAAGTTCCTCGTTAGCTATATTTTGCAATATTTTTCTTTTTTCAATGCCAAATGATCACTTAAACATAGAGTGGAATACCCTTTAGATCGGAATGGTACTTAGTTAGAATGTGAACACTCTTTAGTGAAATCGACGAAGATTTTTTCGCAACAATTTTCAGAAAAGGGATTAAATATTTTATAGGTTGACAAAAAGTGCTTTATAGTGTATAATTATAAGGATGATTATTTTCGAATCGCCTGCGTTCTGCGGGCGGTCAGGCAAAGAATGTGCTTGTGATTTTCGGGATCGCAAGCCAAAGCTTTGCCGCGCAAACCAAGCCCCCAAAGGGCAGAAAGGCGGCTTTCACTACAATGAAAGCCATGGACATGAAAATGAACACGAAAACAAAAAATCTGCTTCTGTTTCTCGTGGCGATGCTTCTGATTGCCGGCGTTACATGTGTCGCGGTGTTCGGCATCGGCGATATACTGCCGAGCGTTTTCGCCGAAGATGCCATCAACAAGGGGCTTGACCTTGTCGGCGGATCATACATCGTCTACGAAGCCGACGTGGAAGGCACGCCGGAGAATCTCGCCGAAAACATGAACGCGGTCGTCTCGATGATGCGATCACGCCTTGACACGCTCGGCTATACCGAGGGCAACGTCACGCTGTCGGGCGACAGACGCGTTATCATCGAAATCCCCAATATCTCCGATCCCGAGGAAGCGGTTCAAAAGCTCGGCTCCACCGCAAAGCTCCAATTCGCCGATCACGAAGGCAATGTTGTGCTTGAGGGATCCGACATCGAATACGCTCGCGCCGCTTACGGCGACACGGGAAATGGCATTCCCATGTATTACGTCGCCCTAAAGTTCACCGATGAAGCGGTTACCAAATTTGCGGACGCAACCGAGCGCGTCTCCAAGCTTCCGTATGGACAAAATATCATCGCCATTATGCTGGACGGCGACATATTGACCTCGCCCATGTGTAATGAAAGACTAAACACCAGCGAAGTCATCATCACGGGCAACTATAACCAAGAATCAGCAAACTGGCTGGCGGGTGTCATCACCTCGGGACAGCTTCCCTTCTCACTCAAAGAAATCCAATTGGATTCCGTTGGACCGACACTTGGCGAACGTGCGCTTGAAAGCTCGCTGATCGCCGGCGCCATCGGCATTTTGCTTGTCATGCTGTTCATGATTGTCGTCTACCGTCTGCCCGGTCTGATCGCATCGCTGGCACTGGTAGTCTACATCATGCTTACGGGAATCATTCTCGTTCGCTTCCAAATCAACCTCTCGCTGCCCGGTATTGCGGGTATCATCTTGTCCATCGGTATGGCGGTGGACGCAAACGTTGTCATTTTCGAACGCATCAAGGCGGAGCTCCGGACGGGCAAATCCACCGGTGCTGCGGTGAAGTCAGGCTTCAGCCGCGCATTTACCGCCGTTTTCGATAGCAATATCACCACGCTGATCGCATCAGGCGTTCTCTGGTATTTTGGCACAGGAACCGTGCAGGGCTTTGCAATCACGTTGTTTATCGGCGTACTGCTCTCCATGTTCTCCGCCATCGTGATCACCCGATTTCTGCTCAACCGTCTGGTGGGAATGCGCGTCAGCAAGCCCACGCTCTATGGCGTCAAGCCGAGCACCATTGCCCATACCCCCTTCCGCGTGGATACCTCTGCGCCGGAAGTCAAGCAAGCATCCAATGAAACCGCATCGAAGGGAGGCGACAACGCATGAAACCGTTCGGTTTTGTAAAATCGCGTCGAATTTTCTTTATCTTCACCGCCGTATGTGTCGTCCTCGGCACCGTTTGTATGCTGATTCGCGGCTTCAACGTGGACACTGACTTTGCGGGTGGTACCAATATGCACGTTCGCATTTACGAAAATGCCGAGCTGGCGGTTGCGGAGCTTGACGAAATCCGCAGCATTGTGGAGCCGATTATCGGCGATAAGGTATCTTCACTCCAGAAAACAGGCGGAGGCGGAGATGTCATGATCAAAACCAAGGAACTGAGTTCCGAGACTCGTGAAGCCGTTTTCACCGCACTTTGCGAAAAATACGCTCTGACCGATGAAGCACTGCAAAGCGTTACCAACGTGGGCGCTTCCATGTCATCTGATCTGCGGAGATCCGCCATTATTTCGACGGTCATTGCCGTGGCGCTCATGCTTCTCTACATCGCATTGCGCTTCCAAGTGACCGCCGCACTGTCGGCTGTTCTCTGTCTGGTGCACGACCTATTCTTTATGTTGGTCGGCTATTCCCTTCTTCAAATTCCCATGCAGTCCACGATGATCGCTGCTTTACTGACCATACTCGGCTACTCCATCAACGCCACTATCATCATTTTCGACCACATCCGCGAGGGACGGAAAACCTCCGGTGTCGAAGATGATATTTTAGTCAACAATTCCATTAACAGCACTTTCACACGCTCTGTCAACACCACGCTGACTACCCTGTTCACCATTGGTATGGTCTATCTGTTCGGCGTGGAATCCATCAAGAGTTTTGCACTGCCGCTGATTATCGGCATTCTTGCAGGTCTGTACTCCTCCGTCTGCCTGGCAGGTAATCTCTGGCTGGTGTTTGAAACATCCTTCGGCAAGTTCCTATCGAAGAAAAAGAAGAAAAAGGCGGCATCCAATGGACGCTGAATGGCTCCATCGGGAGCGTATGATGCTCGGCAATGATGCCGTTGAGCGCCTTTTGCAAGCATCGGTGCTGCTTTTTGGCGTTGGAGGTGTTGGCGGATTCGCCATGGAAGCGCTGGTCCGCGCCGGCGTCGGCGAACTCACGCTGGTGGATAACGATACGGTCGCTCTGTCCAATCTCAACCGCCAAATTATCGCAGATACCACCACCGTTGGCATGCAAAAAACCGAAGCCGCAGCACTCCGATGCAAGCGCATCAATGCCGACATCCGCATCAACCGCCGCGATATTTTCGCCGATGAAAGCAACATCGGTGCGCTGATGGATGAAATGCGACCCGATTATGTCATCGACGCCATTGATACGGTGAGCTCCAAAATCGCCATCATCTGTGCGGCAAAGGAGCGCGGGATCCCTGTGATCTCCTCCATGGGCACGGGTTCAAAATTGGATCCCACCCGCTTTCGGATCGCGGATATTTCCAAAACGCACACCTGTCCGCTGGCGAAGGCGGTGCGCCTCAAGCTACGCGAAAAGGGCATCTCTCACGTAGATGTGCTGTTTTCTGATGAAGTGCCGATCAAGGCAACCGAGAAAGACGGCGCACGCAATGTGCCCGGCTCCGTATCCTTTGTGCCATCCGTGGCAGGACTGATCATTGGCGGGCATGTCATCAAAAAGCTGGCAAACATTGAATAA